>DATMMB010000124.1:0-13457 GCA_035569895.1 Solirubrobacteraceae bacterium
CCGCCGGGCGTCGAGGTGGTCCAGTGCAAGCCCCAGTCGAGCACGAACACGTAGTCGGAGGTTTCCGCGAGCGCGGCGTCGTTGTACATCGCGGCGCGCCCGCTCGTCACGTTGGAGGTCTTGGCGGTGACGATCGTCGAGAGTTTGTCGCCGATCGCGTGCAGCCGCGCGGCGAGCACCGCGATGAACGTCGTGAACGGTTCGCGCTCGGCCGGCGGCGCCCCCTCGAAGTCGATCTGGATGCCGTCGTAGCCTTCGCCTTCGCACACGCTCACCAGCCGGTTGATCATCGCTTCGCGCGCGGCGGGTTCGTTCAGCGCCTGATCCTCGTCGGTCGGGTTCTGGCAGTTCAGGCGCGGCATCACCGCGATCCGCCGGGCGCGCGCCCAGCTGGTCACGAGCGGCCAGTTGCTGCCGCTGACTTCGCCGCCGGGGCCGCAGCTGTAGTACGTCGGGTACACCACCCCGATCTGCTGGTAGTGCGCCTCGAGGTCGAAGAAGCTCTGGTCGGTGGACGCCAGCAGGAACGCCTGCACGCTGCCGTGTGTCGGCGGCGGTTCGGAGGTTTCGACGCTGAGCGGCGCCGTCGGCGCGCTGATCGCCCCCAGCGAATCCACCGCGACAACGGTGATCTGGTAGGCGGTGGCGGGCGCCAGCTCGCTCAGCGCGATTTCGGTGCCCGCCACCTGGCCGACGGGGACTTCGTCGCGGAACACGCGATACCCGACGATCGTGCCGCTCACCGGCGCGGACGGCGCCCACGCGAGCTTCGCCGAGTTGGGGGTGACTTCGACGGTGTGCAGGTCGCCCGGCGTGGACGGCGGGGTGTGGGTGGTGAACACTTCCACTTCCGGCGCCGGCGCGCTCAGATAGCCGTAGGAGTCCAGCGCGCGCACGGTGAACTTGTAGCGGCGCTCGGAGGCAAGCGCGACGGTGGCGCTCTGCGCCGCGACGACGCGCTCGGGGGTGCCGTTCTCGAACAGCAGATAGCCGACGAGCGTGGCGTCGTTGGCGGTGCCCGCCTGCCACACGAGCGTCGCCGATGTGTCGGTGACGCGCTCGGCGGAGATCAGCGGCGGCCCGTCGGGGGGGGTGTGGGAGGTGGAGAGCGCGAGCGCCGGCGTGCGCGCGCCTTCGCGGTGGTCGGCGTCGACGGCGGCTACCGCGAGCTCGTAGGTGTGCAGCGGCGCGAGATGCGTTAGGCGCATCGAGTCCTGCGGCGTCTGCCCCACCAGCGCGCCGTCGCGGTAGACGCGATAGCCGACGATCTTCGCCGAGCCGGGTTGCGCGGGCACCCACCACAGCGTCGCGCCCGCTTCGCTCACTTCCGAGACGCTCAGCTGTCCGGGCGCGCCGGGCGGTTCGCTGCCCGCGGCCACCGCCGTGCGCCGCGCCGCGCGGGTCGGGTGGGCGGCGATCCGCAGCGCCCTGCTCGGCCGGCCGAGGCGCCCGCGGGTGTCCACCGCGGTGACGGTGATGCGGTGGGCGCGGGCGGCGCTGAGGCGCACGATGTACACGCGCCCGGGCGTCTGCCCGACGACCTCGCCGTCGCGCCTGATGCGGTAGCCCTCGACCGGCGCGCCGCCGCGTTTGGCGGCCCGCCAGGTGATGCGCACGCCGGTGGCGGTGTGCCCGATCACGCGCACCCCCCGCACCTGGCCGGGGAGGCGTATGTGGGAGCGGCGGTGGTGGCCGTGATGCGCGGGGGCCACCAGCGACACGGCGGCGAGCATTACGGCGAACGGGCCGCTCATCGCGTGCCGCCTTCCGGTTCGCCGGTGATTAGGAGGATCGGCGCGTGCGCCTTTTCCGCGCGGGTCTGGTGTTCGGCGAGCGGCGACACCCCCACCTGCGGAGTGAGCACGCGCGCCACGGGCGCGAACACGTCGCGCTCGAGGCGCGAGGCGCCCGGTGGATAGCGCGCCGGTTCGGTGGGCGCGTGGCGGGCTGGGCGGTGCGCGGGCGCCAGCGCGCGTTCGAGCTTCCCGGCAAGCACGCCCGGTGCGCGCACCAGCGACGGCGCGAGCACCACCACGGGCACGAGCGACAGCGGCAGCAGCAGCATCGCGAGCATGCGGCGCAGCGTGAGCTGGGGGGAGGGGGGGGAGGGAAGGGTGGGGTCGCCGGGTGGCCGGCCACGCAATGGGCGGGGGACGAGCGCCATCACGAGCGGACGCCTGCCGGAGAGCTGGAGCGCCATCGACTACCCTCCTCCCTCGCCGCCGGCGCCGAGCCCGGCGGTGGCGGGTCGCGTGCCCCAGCGGGCGGTGCGGCAGGTGGCGATCGCGTAGTAGGTCTGCCACAGCATGATCGCCAGGTAGAAGAACACGAACAGGATCCCGTACAGCCACAGCACGTTGTAACGGTCCTGGAACAGCAGGAAGTAGAAGGAGTAGACGAGCGCTAGCGCGTAGATCCCGGCGAGGTAAGTGAGCGGCAGCGTGCCGTGGTGCATGATCGGCGCCCACACGAGCGAGTGCAGCGCGGCGATCGGCGCGAGCAGCGGTAGCAAGATGCTCATGTACGCGAAGATCGCGGCGACCGGGTGCTTGCGCCAGATGAATTTGGCCACCTGCAGCGACTCGCGCGTCCACGAGCGCTTCCAGCGCGTCTGCTGGATCAGGAACGCGCGGAAGGTGACGGGCACGATCGTGTGCGAGACGGCGGCGCGTTCGTAGAGGATGCGCCGGTCGCGCAGCACGCAGTTGGTGAGCGAGCGGTCGTCGCCGAACGTCGACTCCACGCCGAGGAACGTCTGGCTCTCCCACCACTCCAAACGGGGCATGATCGCCTCGCGGCGGTAGGCGGAGAAGCAGCCCGAGCAGCAGGTGACCGCGCCGAACACCGATTCCGCGGCCTTTACCACCCGGAAGGCGACGAAATAGCGCACCGCCTGCATGCGGGTAATCCAGCTGTCGCGCACGTTGAGCACATCGGCGTGCCCGCACACCGCCCCCACGCGCCGGTCGGCGAGCGGCTGCACGAGCCGTTTGAGCGCCTGCGGCTCGACGGTGGAGTCGGAGTCGACGAACACGATCACCTCCGCGGAGGTGGCGCGGATGCCGGCCGCCATCGCCGCGCGCTTGCCGCGGTTCTCGGGGAAGTCGATCACGCGCACGCGCCCGCCGGCCTCGGCGGACACGCGCCGCATCTCGGCGAGCGTGTCGTCGGTGGAGCCGTCGTTGACCGCCACCAGCTCGAGCTTCTCGGGCGGGTAGTCGAGCGCCAGGAGCGAGCGCAGCGAGTGGGCGATCGCCTCCTGCTCGTTGAAGCCTGGCATCACGATCGCGATCTGCGGCTCCACCCCCCGGTCGGGCCGCGTGCGGTAGAAAAGGCTGAACACAAAGCGCGAGACGATGTAGCAGGCCACCGTCACCGAGTACACGCCGAAGAACACGTTGCTGAACAGCAGGCCGGCGAACGCCGCCTTGTACGCCATCACGGCGGCGAGCAGCAGCAGCAGGTAGAGGCCGGCGAGTCCCTTCAGGACGCGATGGATGGTGAGGTTGCGGGGGGACACGGCTCAGCTACCCGCGTCGGCCTCGACGCCGGCATCCATGGGCAGATGCGATCGCCGAGGTGGGGTGTTGTGTTTGCATTTTTTCAGGCCCAAACCCTTCATTTTGAGAGGTAGTGGGATTCGCATCAGGGGGTGAAGCGCAGCCGTCCGGCGTCGCGGCGGCGGTACGTGCAGTCGAGCACCGCGGGGCAGCGCTTCAGCCACTCGTAGTCGTGGTCGGGGTGCAGCGTCGCGAGGATCGTGAGGTCGTAACTGCCGGGCTCGGGGAGCTCGACGCCGCGCAGCCGCCCGCCGCCGACTTCCAGCGCCGGCACGAGCGGGTCGTGATAGTCGACGTGGGCGCCCTCGCCGCGCAGCCGGGCGAGGATCTCCAGGGCGGGCGACTCGCGCGTGTCGGCGACGCCCGACTTGTAGGAGACGCCGACGACCAGCACGCGCGCCTGCGTCAGCGGGCGCCCGAGGCCGGCGAGCACTTCATGCGCGCGCCACGCCACATGGCGCGGACGGCCGGCGATCTTGCGCAGCGCCTCCTCCGCCATCTTCGCGGGGCGCCCGCGCTCACGCAGGTCGTGCAGCAGGTAGTGGGGATCGACCGCGATGCAGTGCCCGCCGACGCCGGCGGAGGGGTAGTGCGCGAGAAAGCCGTACGGCTTGGTGGCGGCGCCGTCGATCACCTCGATCGGGTCGAGGTCGTGCGTCGTGCACGCCTCCGCAAGCTCGAACGCGAGCGCGATGTTGACCGCGCGGAAGGTGTTCTCGTGCAGCTTCACGAGCTCCGCCGCCTCCGGTGAAGAGATGCGGTGCACGCGCTTGCAGGTGTGGCGCAGCACCGCCGCCGCGCGCGTGGCGCACTCCTCCGTGACCCCGCCGAGCACGCGCGGGGTCTTCAGCTGCTCGTGGTCGCTCACGCCGGGGTCGATCCGCTCGGGGGCGAACGCGACGAACACGTCCTCGCCGACCGTCAGGCCGCGCTCCTGCAGCGGACGGGCGAGCAGCTCGCGCGTGGTGCCCACGTACGTGGTCGAGGTCAGCACCAGCGTCTGGCCGGGCCGCGCGTGGCGCACCACGGAGGCGCAGGCGTCGCGCAGGATGGCGGGGTCGGGCCGCAGCCGCTCGTCGACCGGCGTCGGCACGCAGATCAGCACGAGGTCGGCGGCGTCGAGCGCCTTGATGCGGTTGGTGAGCACGAACCCGTCGCTCGCGAGATGGCGGCGCAGGTCGCGCTGCTCTGACTCCAGCAGCTCCGCCTCGCCGGCGCGGATCGCGGAAAGACGGGGACCCGACACATCGATGCCGACGATCCGGCAGCCGGCGCCGCGCAGCGCGATCGCGGTGGGCAACCCGACATACCCGAGCCCCACCACCGCGACGACGGTATGACCGGCGCGCTTGGAGCGCCCGGGCGCGGCCTTGTTTGGAGTTGCACGGCGGCGGGTAGCCTGGGGAGGCGTGCGTACAGCGGTGGGCTCTGGGATGGAGGCGATCGACTGAGGCATGGGTGAAGTCTCCTGGCTGGCGGGCGGGCAGGGCCTGGCAATGGCCGTGCAGAATGGCCACTCGCACGCCGAGTTTCACGGCACCTGGACGACTGATCTAGCTGCGTCCCAAAGAGTCATACGAAGGTGTCGCCCGAAAAGGACCGCGCGTGTCGCGCCAAAGGGCCGACAGGGCCGCGGGGCGGGCGATCGGGGGCTTCGACCCCGGGGCGGCTCAGAGATCGGCTGCGCGGGCTCGCTGGCTCTTTGGACGACGAGCGATCGCGCAGCAGAGCCGTCAAGCGGCGACGCTCGGCGTGAGCACGTAGACGGCGCGCCTTGTGCGGGCTGAGGTCAAACACCATGTAGACCACATCAGGATCAAGGTCAAATCGCCAGGCCAGACGGCGCCCGCGGTCGAATAGGATCGCAACCCCGACCCTCCCCAACCGCGAGCCGTAGGGCCCGCTACATGAATTTGACCGACCAGAGTTTTTTGGATTTGAGCGTCACATCGACTTCGCCGATGAAGCTGGCGCTTTTGCCAGCGAGCGTGATCGTGCTGCCGGACGTGCTCGAGAATTCGAGTCTGTGTTCGTTGGCTTCGGTTTCCACGCTGGGGTAGTTGCAGTTCATGCCGCCTCCGAGGGTGGCTTCTTTTTTGGGCAGGCACGAGCCATCGATCGTCGCGAAGCTTTCGCCCGATTTTGGTCTGAACTCGAGTTTGTTGTCTTCTTTTTCTTCTTTTGGATTTTCGAGCTGGAACTTGATCGGCGCCGTTTCGATCGTGCCTTCTATTTTTCCTCCGGAGTTTTGTACTTTACATTTCGACAGTTCCCCCGCCGTGGCTTCGCAGCCCGTGAAGAGCAGCGCTTCGGCGCCATTTTCGGTTTTGCTCTTGATGAAGCCCTTCTTCACTTTCAAACCGCTGCACACGATTTCGGCTTCGGTGTTGCTGATCACGAACCGTTTCGCGTTGGTCGCTTCGTTGAGGGGTTCTTCTTTGGCGATCACTTTCCCTGCCACCCACCATTCGGGGGAGGCGGCAGAGGCGCTCGCCGCGGTGGCGCCGAACACGAACGCCACCAGCACGCCCAACGAGACCAACTTCGACTTCAACATCACAGCTACCTCCTTTCGCCGGCACACGCCGACGCTCGGCGACCGGCGCACTGCCGTCGCGACGTGCGCGGGCCGACTTCGACTTATCAGGAGATCGCGACGGCGCCCAACTGATGGCGCTCATCTATATCCACGAACCCCCTGCTTGGCGAGCCGCATCGCGTCCGTGCTCGGCCGCCCCGCCCCGCCCGGCGACCCGCCGACCCGAATCCTCAGTCCCACAAACGCTTGCGGGAGTCCGGCATGCCGCCGCCGGGTCAGAAACATCACGCTCGCTTCAGCCGCTGACACACCACTAGAACGAAACAGGAGAGAGGAGAGCGATTTCTCCCAAGAGTTGGTAGGGTCGCGATCTATGACGGACTACGACGCGATCGTGGTCGGATCTGGCTTTGGGGGCGGGATCGCTGCCTGCCGGCTGGCGGAAGCGGGGCGGCGCGTGGTGGTGCTGGAGCGCGGGCGGCGCTGGGGCAAGGACGACTTCCCGGAAAAGCCCGAGCAGACGCCCGAGGCGTTCTGGCATCCGACGCTCAACCCCGACGGACTGTTCGACCTACGGCTGATGAAAGACCTGTCGGTGATCACCGCCGCGGGCGTCGGAGGAGGCTCGCTCGTGTACGCGAACGTGCAGCTGCGCGCGCCGGCGGAGGTGTTCGCGCACGGCTGGCCGCGGGCGATCGACCGCGCCGAGCTCGACCCCTACTACACGCGCACCGAGGAAGCGCTCATGCCGATGGAGGTCCCCACGGCCCCCAACGAGTTGCCGAAGATGCGGGCTTTCGCGGCGGCGGGGCGCAGGGTCGGCAAGCACGCCGAGCGACTGCCGCTGGCCGTGAACTTCCAGGGCGATCGTCAGCATCCGTTCAGCGACGTACACCAGAGCGTGTGCGCGAACCTCGGCCGCTGCGACCTCGGCTGCCCCATCCACGCCAAGAACACGGTCGACATCACCTACATCGCGCGAGCCGAACGCTTGGGCGCCGAGGTTCGCACCCACCACGAAGCGCACAGGCTCGACCCTCCTGAGCAGGGCGATCGGCTGTGGCGCGTCGGCTACCGCGAGCTTGGCGGCGGCGCGGACGGCGAGATCGCCGCGCCGGTGGTCGTGCTGGCGGCGGGCTGTCTGGGCTCGAGCCGGCTGCTGCTCAAGAACCGCGGCCGCCTCAGAGGTCTCTCACCGGCGCTCGGCAGCCGCTTCTCCGGCAACGGCGACGCGCTCGGCGCCGCGTTCGATCCGCGCGCGAGCGAGGTCGGCGATGCCCACGCCGACTATGGGCCGTCGATGACGAGTCGGCTCGACTACACAGCGGAGCACGGCTTCATGCTCGCGGATGGCGGGCTGCCGAGCAACTTCGGCGGGCTGCTCGAGATCGTGCGCATGATTGACACTCTGCACGGCTGGCGGCGTCTGCTCCTGCGCGCTGAGCGCCTGCTCGCGACACTCGGGCTCAGCGACCGGTCGATCACCCACCGCCACCTGCGCGCGCAACCGCCGCGGCGGCCGATCGCCGACTCGCTGGTGTTCCTGATGCTCGGCCGGGAAGCCGCCGAGGGGCAGATGCGGCTGACGCCGCTGTTCAAATGCTTCGACATCCGCTGGAGCAGAAAGCCCAGCGAAGGCCTGTTCAGCGCGATGCGGGAGGTCGCGCAGGAGATCGCGCAGAGGGTGGACGCGGAGCCGTTCTTCGCGCTGGACATGTGGCCGCTCAGCGGCTTTATCACTGTGCACCCGCTGGGGGGCTGTCCGATGGCGGACGACCGGCAGCGGGGCGTCGTCGACGACGCCGGCAAGGTTCACGGCTACGACGGTCTGTATGTGCTCGACGGGTCGATCGTGCCGAGCGCGCTGGGGGTGAACCCATCGAAGACGATCGCCGCGCTCGCCGAGCGGGGCGTCGAGCAGATGATCGCAAGTTGCGCCGGCGGGCGGTGGACACCAGCGACACGACCACCGAACGTGTCGACGTGAGCGAGCCGGCGATCGAGCGTGCGCAGTTGAGCGAGCCGATCATCGAGCGCAGACGCTGGCGCAACGACACCGGCAACCAGCGGATCTACCCGCTGCGCCAGATCACCCCCACCACGCTCCCAGAGCTCCAGGCGGCGGTGCGCGCGGCCGAAGAGGACCGCTGCACGATCCGCGCCGTCGGCTCCGGGCACTCCTGGTCGGATGTCGCGCTCACGGACGGCATCCTCGTGCGCCCCGACGGGTTGACCAAGCCGCTGGACCTCGACCGCGCGCTGCTGCAAGCCGGGGCCGGCGACCCGGACGAGCACACCGGCACCACTCTCGTGCAGGTGCAGGCGGGGATGCGCATCGCCGAGCTCAACTCCCACCTGCAGGCGCGGGGCCTAGCGCTGCCGAACATGGGCGGCTTCGATGGCCAGACCGTCGCCGGGGTGATCTCGACCTCCACCCACGGCTCGGGGATCGCCTTCGGACCGCTGTCGGACTTCGTACGATCGCTCGAAGTGGTGGCGGCGCGCGGCGTCGTTTACCGGATCGAGCCGCAAGACGGCATCACCGATGCCGCCGCCTATGCGGCAAAGCACCCCGACCGTCAGCTCGTCAAGGACGACGACTGGTTCAACGCCGCGGTCGTCGGCGTCGGCTGCATGGGCCTGATCTACTCGCTGATCCTCGCTGTGCGGCCGCTGTTCTACCTGCGCGAGAAGCGCTGGCTGAGCACCTGGGCGCAGGTGAGCGCCGATCTCGCGCAGGGCGCAGAGAGTGCCGTCCTCACGGAGAACGCGCACTACGAGGTGCTCTTCAACCCCTACCCCCCGGACCCGGAGGGCAAGCAGGTCGAGGACGTCGAATGTCTCATCACAACACGCAATCCCGTGACCCCGTCCGAATACCGCCACGACCACCGCCGCAGCCGCAGCCTGTTGATGGAACTGGCGGCGCGCTTTCCGCTCACGCCGGTGCTGATCGACCTCGCCGTGCGGCTGTGGCCGAAGATCTCCCCGTTCCTGATCTCAAAGGCGCTGAAGGCGCTGGTGAACCCCGACTACGTGAACATCAGCTACCGCGTGCTCAACATCGGCGCGGCCAACTACCTGCCGGCGTACTCGTGTGAGATCGGGGTGCCGATCGACGAGCGCAAGCTCCATCTGCAAGCCGTCGAAAAGATCGTCGAGGTCGCCGCCCGGCGCAAGCGCCTGGGCGGCGTCTACCACAGCTCGCCGATCTCGCTGCGCTTCGTGAAAGCCACCGACTCCCACCTGTCGATGATGCAAGGGCGCGACACGGTAATGATCGAGCTGATCATGTCCAAGCACACCGTCGGCGGGATGGAGTTGCTGGCCGCCCATGAACGGGCCCTGTACGGGCTCTGCGGGCGTCCCCACTGGGGACAGGTGAACTCGCTGACCGGGAGCGACGGGCTCGTGGAAGCGATGTACCCGCGCTACGGCGATTGGCAGCGAGTCCACGAGGCCCTGAACGCCAGCGGCGTTTTCGACAGCCCGTTCAGCAGGCGCGTTGGGTTCTCGCCCGCCAAGCGCGATGCCTGAGTCAGCGCCGGGTCCAGTGCCTACGCCTACGCCCGCGCCCGCGACCTCGAGCGCGCCGGCGGCCGGCGCCGAGCGCGCAGGTGGGCGGCGCACGGAGCTCCCCGAGGTGCTGCTCGTGGTTGTGCTCTCGCTGGCGCTCGCCGGCTATGTCTATGCGATCGGTTGGGTGATCGCGTGCGTGCGGCTTGCGGCTGTGCGCCTGCCGATCAGCTTCTCGCTGTCGAGCATCGGCAGCGCCGCCAACTTTGCCACCGGCGCGCGGGCGGTGCTCGTGATGGCGATCGTGTTCGCGGTCATGTGCGCGTTCGCCTACGCGGTCCATTTCCGGCGCTGGGACCAGCACGCAGACGCGTGGCGGGAGATCCTCGAGCACGACCGCACGAGTGCGCGCGAGCATTACCTCAGGCGCGGGCCGCTCAAGCCGAAGTCTCCGAAAGCCGTGCGCGCACCCCACGAACGCACGGCGCAGGAGAACCTCGTGCGGGTGATCGCGGGCTTCAACGTCGGCGTGCTCGCGGTGGCGATCGGTCTCGTCGTCGGCAGGCTCGCGAAGGCGCCGATCGAACAGCTGTGGCCGGGCCACTGGTGGGCGCTGTTCGCGCCGTGGGCCGTGTGCTCGATCGTCGTCGCCAGACTGCTCGCGCTCGTGAACCCGCTGAAGCACGGACGGGTCGTGCACGCGCTGCTGTGGCTGGTCGTGGCCGCGGTGGCGATGGTCTCCTCGGCGCCCCTCGGACTGCTGGTGCTCACGTGGATGGGAATCGGCACGCTCGGGCGCCTGTATGGAGGGCGGGCGCTGCCCGCGTCGACGTTCGCGTTCCTGCGCTCGCCGCTACCGTGGGCGCTGTTGACGATCTACGCGCTCATGGCGCTCTGCTACTCGGCGACGCCACCGGTGAGCTTTTCGCAGACGATCGTCGACACGACCGCCGGCAAGCGCCTCGGTGGCTACGTCGGGCGCACCGGGTCGGGCGTGTACCTCGCGTACTGCACACCGCTGGCCGACGCCACCTCCTACGAAGACCGCGTGCAGCTGATCCCCGCGAGCGCGGTCAGGTCGGCCACCGCCACAGGCGTCGACTACACGCTCGACACCGGCTACCGGCCGTCGCTGCCGACGCTCGCGCTGCAGGCGTTCGGCATCGACACCCACACCGTCGCGTGGATCCGCCCGGAACTGAAAGAAAGGGGCGCGCCGTGCGCGGGCACGCCGCCGCCGCGGCCGAACACGGGGCTGGCTGCGCCGGGGCTCGGGCCGGGTGTGTACGCCGGTCCCGCGCCGGCGAACGGCGTCGCCCGGGACGGCGAACAGCCGATCGAAAAGACAGCGGCGCACGCCCCCAGGATCGCCGCGCTCGCCAGGCGCTTGCAGCCGACGGTGCTGACCTCGGTGACCGATCCCTTCTGGCCGCTGTCGTTGGGGGCGCTGCTCGAAGACCTGGCGAGCAACGGCAGGCGGCCGTGCGTGCACCGCAACGGCAGCCGCCGGCCGTGCGCCTCCGGCGTCCCCACCACGGTGGCCGACCTGGATCCACGGACGAGCACTCCCGAGGACTTCCTCGAATACCCCGTCACACCCCCCCTCACCTACGAACCAACCAAGCAGCTCGAAGCGTTCCTACGCGGCCAACGCGGACGCGAAACCCCGCTCCCCTCGCCGCGCGCAACGCTCGCCGACCCCGGCCAGCTCGATCCGTGGGCGACCGCGCAGGTGTATTTCTACTACGCCGGCCCCGCCGCCAAGCTGAAGTGGCCGGTGCCATACCCGGCGAGCGCGGAAAACAACCTGCTCGCGTTTGAGTACTGGTTCCTGTACCCATACAACTACTTCCCCTCGGTCGTGAGCTCGCACCTGATGGAAGACGCGCCGATCGCGGCGGACGTGGCGAGCACCGACCTGCACCAGGGCGACTGGGAGCACGTGGTGGTGCTGGTCGAACGCGAAAGCGAACGACCGCGCTGGCTGTATATGGCCCGCCACGCCAACGAGGGGAAGTTCTTTCCCTGGAGCAGCCCGCTGCTCAACTTCGAAGGCACGCACCCGATCGTGCAGGCCGCGTACGGGGGGCACCCCACCTACCCCGCCGGCTGCGGCGCGCGCCCGCGTTATTTGAAGCCGATCGACGGCCGCCTCGCCGACTGGCTGGTGTGCGGTCCCGGCAGGTTCGCGTTCCGAGCGTCCACGACGCCACTGGTGGACCTGGCCCACACGCCGTGGGCGTGCTGGGAGGGGCATTTCGGGGCCCAGGCGCCGGGACTGGTGCAGACCGCCGCGCAGAGCACGAGCGCGGTTGTGCGCTCGCTCGCGCGCGAACTCGAGAGCTACGTGTACGTAGCGGGTCCCCGCTCGCCGCTGTGGCAGGCCGAGAACGGGCACCTGGAAGCCGACGACGGCCCACACGAACACAAGCCAAGCTCCGGCCCCTGCGCCGACTACGGCAACCCCGAAGCTCCCGAGCGCGAAGGCGAACGTGAAGGGATCGGGCCGACCCAGCCGCACGGCGCGGCCCGGTGAGAGCCCGCACGTACGTTGCGCGTCTGCGTCGAGGATCGACCTCCGTGCAAGGGCGATGCTCGTGGCTTGAGGTTCACTGACTGCGGGGCCCAGCGCGGTTCGGTGAGCGTGTTCGAAACGACATACTTGGGCCGCGTGTTCAAGGCACCTACGATGGGGTGCCCCAGATCTTCCCTCACGCCCCAGTAGACGGCGAAGAGCTCGTAGGTCCGCCGGCCGAACAGGAACGCGTCGGCGCGCTGATAGACCTCACAGATAAACGTCATGGCCTCGTTGTCGAACAACGGCTTGGGCGGCCTGGCCCATCCGCCGCGCTCGAATCCGCCGCTGCGGTCCTCGGCCGGCCCGCCGGGTCCCTGCATCACTCCATCGACGGCACGCCCCGCGTAAGCCCGGACACCGGCCCATCTCGGGTGCGATGGCGAAGAGACTCGGTAGTCCGTAGGATCGTGCACGATGGACGAAATGGCTGACAGCACAGCGGTCGTCAGCGCTCAGCCCCAGCCGGATCGTGCGGGCGCGATCCGTGCGGCCGCAGTGCTCGAGGAGCCCAAACATCGCCGGCTGATCACCTCCCCCAAGCACGGTCAGATTCTCAGCGGGCTAATGCGGCCCGGCTACACCTTCGGCTCGGTGCCCTCCGGCCATGCGGTGTTGACGACCACCGGCCGCAAGACCGGCAAGCCGCGGTGCAAGGTGATCCGCGCGATCTTGCAGGGCGACCGTGTGTACATCGTGCAGCTGCGCCCACCCGCGGTCGCGGTCGACACACCGCTGGCGGTCGCCGCCTGGGTCTTGAACATCCGTGCCGACCCGCACGTGCAGCTCAAGCTCGGCCGCCGCACCTGCGCCGCAACGATGCGCGAGATCGAGGAACCCGCCGAGCTAGCCCGCGCGCGGGAGATCTTCTGCGAGCCGGTTCACCTGGTCGATTACCCCGAGTGCGTGATCCACCTGAAGGGCCTACCGTCTGCCCGCAAGATCCGCGACCTGCACCGCTACTGGTTCGACACCGGCGTGCCGCTTGTCGCAGAGCTGCAGCGGTAGAACGACCCGGCGAGCGCCGGCTCAGCGCACTACATCGAGCGCCAGCCCTGATTCGCGCAACACCCACACGGCCGGGGTTTGCGCAATGTCAGGAAAAGTGGACGCTGGCGGGCGAAGACTAAGAGCGCCTAACAAAAGTGGTTGACTTGTTTGAGGCAGATCTTGGCGCAGGCGAGCGTAAGCATGGCTTCGTGGATGTCGGCGCGGCGGGCGTGGCGGCGGGCGAGGTAGCGGTTGGCGTGCAGCCAGGAGATCGTGC
>DATMMB010000125.1:0-5183 GCA_035569895.1 Solirubrobacteraceae bacterium
AGGCGGCTTCCCGCTGAAGACCGAAATCAAATTCGAGAGCGGCGAAACGGTCGAAACCCTCTACCACGCGCCGTGCCCCAAAAAGAAACGGAAGTAAGGCGCCGGGTCTACGGGGAGACGATGGAGAAGAGGTAGACCTGCCGGGAAGCGAAGGAAGAGGTGGACCTACCGCGAAGCGATGAAAAGAACGATGAAGAGAAGGTAGACCGAAAAACGATGGGCGCCCGTCAGCCTGGCGGGCGCCCAGCCGGAGCGGCAAGCGAAAGGGGCGACTCCGTGGCGGAGCCGCCCGTTCGCTGTAAGGACAAGGAGATGGGACAGCTGTGAGGAAGCGGGGTGCGGCGTCGAGGAGAGCGGCGGCGGGCGTGATCGGCGGCCTGTGCGCCGCCGTGGCGCTCGTCGTGATCCTGCTCGCCACCGCCGCCGGCGGCTCGAACGGCGGCTACACCGTGTGGGCGGAATTCGACGACGCCGGCAACCTCGTCAGCAGCGAGAACGTCAAGATCGACGGCGTCAAGGTCGGCACCGTCGGCTCGGTCGTAGCCACCCCCGACGGCAGGGCGGCGGTCACGCTGCATATCACCAATCCGGGCTTCCAGGACTTCCGCGCCGACGCCACCTGCACGATCGAACCGCAGGCGCTGATCGGCGAGAAGTTCGTCAACTGCCTGCCCACCCAGGTGCGCGCCGAAGGGGCGCCGTTGCCGCCGCCGCTGAAACAGATCCCGCCCGGCCGGGAAGGCGCGGGCGACTACCTGCTGCCGGTGGCTCGCACCTCCAGCCCCGTCGGCGTCGACCTGCTCAACGACATCGGCCACCTCCCCGAGAACCAGCGGCTGACGATCATCCTCAACGAACTCGGCACCGGTCTCGCCGCGCGCGGCAGCGACCTCAACGCCGTCCTGCACCGCTCCAACCCGGCACTGCGCGAACTGGAAAAGGTGATCGGCATCCTCGCCGCCGAGAACCACGTGCTCGGCAACCTCGCCGAAGAAGGCGATCGCGCGCTCGTGCCGATCGCGCGCGAACGCAAACAGTTCCAAGAATTCTTCGCGCAGGGCAACACCATCGCCGAAGCTTCCGTCCGCCACGGCGCCGCACTGGCGACCAACCTGCACGAATTCCCAGCTTTCATGCGCGTGTTGCGCCCCTATCTGAAACGGCTGGAAGCGTTCGCCGAACAGGCCACGCCCACCCTCGCCGATCTCGGCGTGGCGGCGCCCGGCATCAACCGCACGTTTGCGAGCATCGGGCCGTTCTCCACCAGCTCGACGCAGTTCTTCAAGAGCCTCGGCGCGTCCTCAGGGAAGATCGGCAAAGGGCTCACCGCCACGCAGCCGCTGCTGAATCGCATTGAGTCCCTCGGGGCCGCCACCGGGCCGTTCGCGAAGAGCTTCTCCGAGCTTTTCACCAACCTGCGCACCACTGGCGGGCTCGAGCGCCTGCTCGACTTCATCTTCATGGGCTCGGGCTCGATCAACGGGTACAACGCGCTCGGCCACTTCGTCCGCGTCGTCGTCGACGCGAAGCTCTGCGGGGTTTACAAAACCACCGAAGTCCTATCGGAATGCCGGGCGAACGTTGCGCGTCAGTCGGGCTCGAGCGCGACGACGGCGAGCGCGCAGAGCGCGAGCGCGCAGGCGAGCGACACGCCGCTTTCGATCGCGCGCGTGGAGGCGCTGCTCAAAGGGGACACGCTCGCGCAGGCGACGGCGGCGTACCCGGGGTCCGAAGGCGCCGCTCCCAGCGGTACAGCGGGCGCCCTCGGCTCCGGCCTTCCCTCCGCCCTCGCCCAGCCGGTGGGCGGCGCGAGCGGTGGCACCACCTACTACACACCCCCCAGCGAAGGCACCGAAGCCGGCGGCCTGCTGCTCAACTACCTGCTCGGCGGCTGAGCGATGAAGGCACCCCGCCACAGCTCCGCTCTCGCCGCGCTCCTGCTGGCGCTCCTCACGGGGGCCGGCGCCTCGGCCGCGTGGGGCGCAACCGCCAGCGAACCGAGCTCCACCACGGCGACCTCGACGTCCAGCTCCACCACAACCACCACTGTGCCCGCGCCCGAAGCGCCGGTGGGCGTGCACGGGCAGGTGGGCGAACCGGCCGGCGAAGCCGAAAGCTCGGCGGAAGCGGGCGCCACCGCCCCGAACGCCACCCCCCCGAGCCAGCCCCCCGCGTCGAGCCCCGTCACCACGCCCGGCGCCAACTCCACCGCGCCGGCGGGATCCGCACCCGAAGTGCGCAGCCAGAGCCCGCAGATCCAGAGCACGCCCGGCGCGGCGCATGGCCACGCCAACGGCGGCGCCGGAGCGCACGCGCGCTCCCGCGGGCACACGACCGCCGGCGCCAGGTCGAAAGGCAAGGCGGGCGGCGGCAAGGGCGCGGGCGAACAGGCTCTCGGCGCGCCGGCGCCACCGCCGTCGGCGCTCACGCCACCGCTGGGGTGGGCGGGTTCCGAGTCACTCGGCGCGGCGATCGACGGAATCCCCGACTTCTTCATCGAAAGCTTCCGCGTTCCCCCGTTCCTGTTGCCGATCTACCAGGCGGCCGGCGCCGCCTACGGCATCCCCTGGCAGGTGTTGGCGGCGATCAACGAGGTCGAGACCGACTACGGCCGCGACCTCTCGGTCTCCAGCGCCGGCGCCGAGGGCTGGATGCAGTTCCTGCCCTCCTCGTGGGCGCGCTACGGGGTCGACGCCACCGGCTCGGGCTACGAGGACCCCTACAACCCGGCCGACGCGATCTTCGCCGCCGCGCGCTACCTCGCCGCCGCCGGCGGCGCGCGCCACGTCCGCCAGGCCGTCTTCGCCTACAACCATTCCGCCGCCTACGTCGAAGCGGTGCTGCTGCGCGCCCAACTGCTCGGCGGCACCCCGCCCGAACTGCTGAGCGCGATCTCCGGGCTCACCGAATCGCGCTTCCCGGTGCACGCCGAAGCGCACTTCAGCGACGGCTTTCCCCCCGACCCCGCCGACCCCGCCAAGACGCTCCCGGGCACTGTGATCGACGCCCCCGCCGGGGCACCGGTGATCGCCGTCCAGGATGGGGAAGTCACCGCCGTCGGCGACTCGCCGACGCTCGGGCGCTACGTATCTCTGCGCGACGCATACGGCAACACCTACACCTACGCGCAGCTCGGCGAAATCGCCGCGCTCTACCCGGTGCTCGAACCGCGTGTCCACACCGCGGTCAGCGCCCGGATCGCGCATCCCGGCGGCGGTGCGGGCGTGGGTTCGGCGCCAAGTGTGCCCGCCAGCGCCGGCGTGCAGCCTCACTCCCCGCTCTCGCAGGCCGCCGTTACTGCCGGCCTCGCGATGGGCGCCGCCGGCGCGCTGGAAACACCACCAACGCCTGCTCCCGCCGCGCCCCCGCCCAAGCTCCCCAAGCCGCCGCCGGCGAGCGACGCGGGCGCTCACCCGCACCAGTTCCGCGAAGGCCCCAACGAGGTGTACCTCAACCCGCTGCACGACGGCGTGCAGGTGCTGGCCGGCACGGTGCTGGGGCGTGTGGGGGCGGGAGCGGACGAAGGCGCGGCGTCCTCGGCGGCGGGCGCCACCAGCGACGGTCCGCAGGGCAGCGCGGCGGCCGGCTCGAGCTCGGCCGCGGCCGAGGGCCACATGCTCTTCCAGATCCGCCCCGCCGGTGTGGGGGCGCCGCTGATCGATCCCAAGCCAATCCTCGACGGCTGGGTGCGCCTGGAAGAGACCTCGGCGTTCCGCTCCAAGAGCCGCAACCCCTTCCTCGCGACTTCGCCCACCGTCGGGCAGGTGCTGCTGGCGTCGAAGCCACAACTCGAGCAGTTCCTGCTGCGCGACCCCGACGTCCATCTGCCCGCGTGCGAGCGCGGCGCCGTGCGCGCCGGCGAGGTCGACCGGCGGGTGCTGGCGGCGCTCGAGTTCCTCTCCGTGTCCGGGCTCGGTCCCACGGTCTCCCCGCGCGGCTGCCCACACGCGCCGCGCGTGCCGGGAGCCGTCAATGCGATCGAGGCCGCCGGTGACGCCGTGGACATCTCCGGGATCGACGGCACCGCGATCGCCAACAACGAAGGGCCGGGCTCGATCACCGACACCGTCGTGCGGCGGCTGCTGCGGCTGCAGGGGACGATGAAGCCGGCGCAGATCGTCAGCGCGATATCTCTCCCCGGCAGCGACAACACGCTCACGCTGCCTGGCTACCGGGGCTTGATCCACGTCGCGTTCATCGCCGCCGGCCGCGGCGGCGCCCGTGCGGCGCGCGTCGCCGGCTCGCCGCTCAGCCCCAGCCAATGGCTGCAGCTGATCGCGCAGATCGGCGAGATCCCGGAGCCGAACGTCTCCACCAAGCCCTCCGCCGCCGCGATCCCCGACCCCGGCGCCGCCGCGGCGAGCGGCGCAGCGACGCAGGGGGAAGCCGAGGGATCGACGCAGACAGGGGCCGGTGGATCGGTGCAGGCGGGTGCTGGCGGGTCGCAGGCGGGCGCCGGCGGGCCGGCACAGGCGGATGGCGCCTCCACCACCGGCGCGGGAGGTGAATGAGATGGCGACCACCACACCGCCGCCGCCTCCCGTCCACGGCCCGCTGCCTACGCCCGGCGCCGGCGGGCCGCCGCCGCGTCCGGCCTCGCCGCCGCCGCGCAGCCTCAGCCGCTGGGTGGCGGTCGGGGCGCTCGTGCTGGTCGTGGCGGTGCTCGCCTACATCGTGTTCGGCACCGGCGGCGGCGCCGACTACAAATTCGAAATCGCCAACGACAGCCAGATCGTGCTCGGCGACCAGGTGCAGGTCGGCGGCGTGCCGGTCGGGAACGTCACTGCCATCGCGCTCACCCACAACTACAAAGCGCTGATCACGATCCACGTCGAAGGCTCGCTCGTGCCGCTGCACGAGGGCACCACCGCCCAGGTGCGGGTGCCATCGCTGACGACCGTCGCCGGGCGCTACGTCGCGCTCGCGCCCGGCCCCAACAACGCGCCGGCGCTGCCCGACGGCGCGACGCTGCCGCCGGGCTCGGCGCAGGGCACCACCGACCTCGACCAGCTGTTCGACACGCTCAACCCGCGCACGCGCAAAGGCCTGCAGGAGTTCTTCTACGGGCAGGCCGAACAGTACGCCGGCGCCGAAGCGGCGTTCTCGCTCGACACCGAATACTTCGGCCCCTCGATCGCCGCCTCCACTCACCTCTTCGCCGAGCTCAGCAAAGACCAGCGCAC
>DATMMB010000126.1:0-6356 GCA_035569895.1 Solirubrobacteraceae bacterium
TGAAGATCGCCCGCCCCCCCGAGAATCGCGTGAAGATCGTTCACGCTCCGAACATCGCATGAAGATCGCCCGCCCCCCCGAGAATCGCGTGAAGATCGTTCACGCTCCGAACATCGCGTGAAGATCGCCCACCCTCCCGCAAGTGGCGTGCAGATTGCCCGCCCACTCGCACCCGTCGCAGCGCTGCTCGCGCTCGCCGTGCTGGTGGGCGGCTGCGCGAACGGCCAGCCGCGGCCGCTCACCGCGCGCGCGCTCGCCGAAGCACAGACGTTCCCGTTCTTCCGCGTCTACTGGGTGGGCCCGACGTTTGGCCGCTACCGACTGGTGGCGGCGGACGGCCGCGCGGGCTACAACGGCGGCATCGGCGACGGGGTGTACTACGGCGACTGCCTGTCGGGCAAGACCAGCGCGCTCGGCGGCAGCGGCTGCGCGCTGCCACTGCGGGTGACGACGGCGATCTACGCCCGCCACGCCAACGCGCAGCTCGGCGCACAGCGCAACACGGTGCTGCGCGGCGTGCCGGCGACAATCTACGAAGGGGGTGAAGCGATCGAGCTGTACAGCGGGCGCGTGGCGATCGACGTGCGCGCCGACGACCTCGCCGAAGCGCTGCGCGCGGTGCGCGAGCTGCGGCCGCTCAACGCTCCCGGCGGGGTCGTGCAAGCGCTGCCGCCGCCGGTGTACTGCCCCGGCCTCACCCCCCAACGCCCAGTGGCGGTGAGAGCGGCGCTGCTCGCGCTCCCCGGCCACCCCTGCCAGAAGGCTGCCGCGACGTTGAGGATCGATCGCGCGCTGTTCGGCAAAGGCTAGGAACTGCCCGACGGCTGCGGGCGCAGCGGCTTGCCGATTTCGCTGCGCAGGCTGAGGAAGGCAATTGCGCCGATCAGCGCCGGCACCCACAGCGAGATCGCGCGGTAGGTGAGCACCGCTGCGATCACCGTCGAGCCGGGGTGTACGCCGAACAGCAGCAGCATCCCCACGAGGCCGCCTTCGACGGCGAAGAAGCCGCCCGGGATCGGGATCGAGTTGGCGAGCATCCCCACGAGGTATGCCATCGCCACCGCCCAGAAGGTCGGCGTGGAGCCATACGCCGCCAGGCACGCGAGCAGGCACAGCGCATCCCACAGCCAGTACCCGACCGCGCCGCCCAGGCGCCAGTCGTGGCGGCGGATCAGCGCCACCGCGTCCTGCACGCCGCAGCCGAGTGCCACTAGCGCCACCACCGTGCGGCCGTGCTCGCTGCGGCGGCGCTCGGCCGCGCGGCGCGCCCAGCCGGCGGCGGCGAGCGTGCCGAAGATCGTCGCCAGCGCCGCGGCGGCCGGCAGCAGCGTGAGCAGCGCGTTTTCGGAGCCGGGCAGGACGCCCACCCACATCGCCAGCCCGATAGCGACGGTGGCGCCCACGTTGACGGCGCTCGTGAGCACGAACAGCAACACCGAGCGCTTGGCGATCCGCTCGACCGACACGCCCTTCGAGCGCAGCACCCACGCGCCGAGCGCAAGGCCGCCGAGGCCGCTCACCGACACGACCGAGTTGACCGCGAGCTCCGCCAGCGACAGGCGCGAGGAGAGGCGCCGGCCGAGACGGCCGAACACCAGCCCGAACAGCACCACAAAAGAGATGCACGACAGCAGCTCGAAACCGATCCCCGCCGCCACCCAGCCCCATTTGGCGTCGGTGATCTTCTCGCCCGCCGCGCGCAGCCCCGGCACCGCCAACAGCAGGCCGGCGACGATCGCGAAGAACACGAGCAGGCTGACGATGCTGTTGCGCAGATGGCGCGACTGCGCGGCGAGTCCCTGCGCGACCTCGGCATCGAGCGGCGCGGGGTCGGCGGCGCCATCTCGCGCGCCGCCGGGCAATGTGCCGCCGCCGGCCACGGCCGCGTCCACACCGGCGTTGACGCCTGCGCCCGCGGCTCCCTCGCCGACGCCACCGGCCCCTGCCGGCGCCACCGAGGAGACCGTGCCCTCATCGTCGATTCTTCGCTCGTTCTTCATGCCATCACTAGCCTTGAAGTTGGCAACCGGTTCGGATGCCCCGCTCCTCCCAGCGTCAGCCACACTGCTCACACCCATCATGGCCGAACACGCGCGCATTCTCGTCGTCGACGACGAGCCCGCCGTGCAGCAGGCGCTCGCGCGCGCGCTCGCACTGGAACGCTACGAGGTCGAGCAGGCGCCTGACGGCGCGCGGGCGCTCGAGCGGCTCGGCGCCGACCCCTACGACGCGGTGGTGCTCGACGTCTCGATGCCGCGCGTCGACGGTCTGGAAGTTTGCCGGCGCATGCGCAGCGGCGGCGACCGCACGCCGGTGCTGATGCTCACCGCGCGCGGCGAGATCGACGACCGCGTCGCGGGGCTCGACGCCGGCGCCGACGACTACCTGGTGAAGCCGTTCGCGCTGCGCGAGCTGATGGCGAGGCTGCGCGCGTTGCTGCGCCGCACCGGCGAGGACGAACAGGAGCAGATGCTGTCGTTCGCCGACCTGCGCCTCGACCGGCTCGCACACGAGGCGTTCCGCGGCGAGCGCTCGCTGCACCTCACCCGCACCGAGTTTCTGCTGCTGGAGCTGTTCATGCGCCACCCCCGCCAGGTGCTCACGCGCTCCGTGATCTTCGAGCACGTGTGGGGGTACGACTTCGGCGCGACCTCCAACTCGCTCGGCGTGTACATGGGGTATCTGCGCCGCAAGACCGAGGCGGGCGACGAGCCGCGGCTGTTGCACACGGTGCGCGGCGTCGGCTACATCCTGCGCGAACGATGAGCGGCGCACCGCACCTCCCACGGCCGCCCATCGCCATCGCGAGGCATCTGCCTCGTCCTGCCCTGACCGCACGCGACGCACCACGTCACTGGCAGGCGCACACGGGTCCGAACACGCGGCCGGCGGCGATCCGGGAGCGCCGGTGAGCCTGCGGCGCAGAGTCGCACTGCTGGCAGCCGCCGCCGTGGCGGTGGCGGTGGTGCTCGCGTCGGCGCTCACCTACCTGCTCGTCGCCCACCAGCTGCGCGGGCAGATCGACTCGCAGCTGCACGATCGTTCGGTGCCGTTGATCAGGCGCTTCAAGCGTGAGGCGGCCGAGCAGTTGCCGCCATTCCTCGGGGCCCTGCGCGCCAACCCCTTCGGCAACCTCCAGCCTCGCCCCAACCAGGTGCGCGGCTACCAGCAGCTGGTGAGCTCCAGTGGCGCGCCGCTGCTCGGCTCGGGCGGGGTGACGCTGCCGGTAAGCGCAGCGGTGCGCGCGCTCGCCGCCAAAGGCAAAGGCTCGTTCTTCGAAGACGCCCACGCTGACGGCGTCCATCTGCGGATCCTCACCGTCGGCGTACGCGCCGCCGCGGTGGGGCACCCCGGCCTGGCGGTGCAGGTCGCCCAGCCGCTCACCGAAGACGACCATCTGCTGAGGCGGCTGCGGCTGATCCTGCTGGCAATCGCGCTCGGCGGGATCGCGCTCGCGGCGCTGCTCGGGCGGCTGGTCGCCAACGCGGTGGTCGCCCCCGTCGGGCGGCTGACGCGCGCCGCCGAGCACGTGGCGCGCACACGTGATCTCTCCGAGCGGATCGACGTCGCGGGCGCCGGGCGGGCCGGACAGGCCGACGAGATCGAGCGCCTGGCGGTGAGCTTCAACGCGATGCTCGACGCGCTGGAGCGCTCGATGGGCGCGCTCGATGCCTCTGTGCACGCCCAGCGCCAGCTCGTCGCCGACGCCTCGCACGAGCTGCGCACGCCGATCACCAGCCTGCGCACCAACGTGGAGATCTTGCAGCAGGCGGCGAACATCGACCCCGCCGACCGCGAGCACCTGTTCGCCGAAGTGGTCGCCCAGATCGAGGAGCTCACGCAGTTGGTGGGCGACCTAATCGATCTCGCCCGCGGCGAGGAGCAGCCCGCGACGACCGAGGACGTGCGCCTCGACCAGATCGTGCTCGAGGCGGTGGAGCGCGCCCGCCGCCACGCCGCGCACACCCCCCTGCTGGTCGAGCTGCAGCCCACATTGCTGAGCGGCGTCCCGGCGCGGCTGGGGCGCGCGGCCAACAACCTGATCGACAACGCCCTCAAGTACAGCCCGCCGGGCGAGCCGGTCGAGATCCGCCTCACGGGGGCCGACGGCCCGGCGCGGCGGGCGCAGCTGACCGTGCGCGACCACGGGCCGGGGATCACCGCCGCCGACCTCCCGCACGTCTTCGACCGCTTCTACCGCGGCGCAGAGGCCCGCGGGCGGCCCGGCTCGGGGCTGGGCCTGGCGATCGTGCGCCAGGTGGTGGAGCAGCACGGCGGAAGCATCGCCGCCGAGGCCGCCCTTGGCGGGGGGACGTTGATGCGCGTGCTGCTACCCCACGCGGAGGCCGTCAGCGAAGAGCAGGCACCGGCCTACGCGGCTCAATGACCCGCTCTTCGCCGTCGGGGTAAACGAGCACCACCGCCCGCCCGGCGAGCGCCTTTTTCGCGAGGATCGCGCCGAGGCCCGGAAGATCCGCCCCGACGTCGCAATAGGCCGTTTCAGCCACCGCGGGCGCTCCCGCTGCCGCGCGCCCGCTCGCGAAAGCGCGCCGGCGGCAGCCCGTAGCGACGCTGGAAGGCGCGCGCTAGGTAGGAGCCGCCGCTGTAGCCCACCAGGCGGGCGACGGCGTCCACCGCGAGCGGCTGCTCCGCCAACAGCTCGGCCGCGGCGGCCAGACGCCGGGCGGTCAGCTCCTCGTGAAAGCTGTTCCCGCGCTCGGCGAACGCGCGCTGCAGCTGCCGCGGTGAGCAGTGCAGCGCCCCGGCGACGTGCGCGAGCGTCAGCCGGCGGCGGTAGTGACGCTTGACGAGCACGCGCGCGAGCAGGTACAGCCGCTGGCGCTCGCTGTGGGTGTCGGCCCGCACATACCTCTACTCCGACGCACCGCGTGCGGAGGGACCGCTACCCCGCGTAGCGCCGCGCCACCCGTTCGGCCGCGCCGACGTAGCCGCCGCCGAACAGCACCGCGTGCACGAGCAGCGGCAACAGCTGCCACAGCTCCACCCGATCCTCCCAGCCCTCGGCGAGCGGAGCGGTCTCGGCGTAGGCGGCGAACAGGCGTGATCCCGGTCCCGCCCGCCCGCCGAACAGGCGCAGCATCGCGAGGTCGATCTCGCGGTGGCCGCCGTACGCGGAGGGGTCGATCAGCCACGGGCGCCCGTCCGCGTCGGCCATCGCGTTGCCGCTCCACAGGTCACCGTGCAGGCGCGCCGGCGGCTCCGGTGGGCCGGCAAGCTCGGCCAGGCGCTCGCACACCGCCTCCACCGCGTGCGCTCCTCGCTCCGAGAGGGCGCCGCGCTCGCGGGCGATCTCGGCGAGCGGCAGCAGGCGTCGCTGCGCGTAGAAGGCGCACCAGTCCGGTGTGGGGTCGTTGGGCAGGCGCAGCGAGCCGAAGCCCCCATCGGCCTCGCCGCCGAACGCGGGGGCGCCGGCGGCGTGCGTAAGCGCCAGCCCGCGGCCGAGCTCGTCGGCCCCCTCCACGCTCAGGCTGCCCGGCTGCACCCACTCGAGCACGAGGTGGTTGTCGGCCGCCTCCAGCACCTGTGGCGTGCGCAGCGCCCCGGGCTCCGCCAGCCATCGCAGGCCACGAGCCTCCGTGGCGTACTCCTGCGGGCCGGCGTCGGGTCGGGTCTTGACAAATGCCTCGCGCCCGTCGGCGAGGGTGACGCGCCACGCCTCGTTGATGTCGCCGCCGCCCACCCGACGCGCGTTGGTGGCGCCCGCCGGCAGGCTCATGCGGCGCGGCCCATCGCGTCGTCGCGCCGAGCGCGCCGGTCGTGCACCCCCCCGCTCACACCCTCGACGCTCACGGCGCGGGCAGGGTTTCGTCGGCGCGCTGTGCATGCTCTGCGCCCAGCTCCCGAAGCAGCGCCGCGCACGCCGCCTGCACGAGGTCGAGCACGCGGTCGAACCCCTCCGGGCCGCCGTGGTAGGGGTCGGGCACGTCGAGGTCGCCATCGGATTGGGATCCCGCCCGCCCCCACTCGCGCAGCAGCCTCACCTTCTCGCGCGCGCTCTCGTCCGGGGCGAGCCGGCGCAGGTCGCGGAGGTTGGCGCGGTCCATCGCGAGTATCAGGTCGAACTCCTCGAAGTCGCGGGGTCGCACCTGCCTGGCGGCTCCCTCCAATGCGATACCCCGCCGCCGCGCAGCCTCCGTGGCGCGAGCGTCTGGGGATTCTCCCACGTGCCACGCGCCCGTGCCGGCGCTGTCGAGCGCGATCGTCGCCTCCATGCCGGCTTCGCGCACGAGCGCGCGCATCACGCCCTCCGCGGTCGGGGAGCGGCAGATGTTGCCGAGACACACGAACAAGACGCTCACGCCCGACCCGACTCCCCGTCCGCTCTCCCAGCGCAC
>DATMMB010000127.1:0-8531 GCA_035569895.1 Solirubrobacteraceae bacterium
CGTGCTGTACGCGACATTCCGCGCGTTCGGCGACGCGCCGCCGGTGGCGGTGCTGGTGCAGGCGTACTTCGTCGGGATGCTCGCCAACCTGCTGCCGCTGCCCGGCGGCATCGGCGGCGTGGACGGCGGCATGATCGGCGCGCTGGTGGCGTTCGGGGTGGGCGGAAGCCTCGCGCTGATCGCGGTGCTGGTGTACCGCCTGATCGCCTTCTGGCTGCCCAGCGTCCCCGGCGTGATCGCCTATTTCCAGCTGCGGCGCACGGTCGGCCGCTGGGAGCTGGGTGTCGAGCCCGCGCGGGCGCACGCTCGATGACGTTCGCCCACCGGACGTTCGCTCACCGCGGCAAGCGGTCGGCGCCGATTCCGCGCAGCAACTCGACCGGGGTGATGCCAAGGCCGCAGGCGAGTTTGACGATCGTGGAGAGTTTGGGATCGCGTTTGCCCTTCTCCAGCAGCGAGATGTGGGTGCGGTGCAGCTCGGCGGTATCGGCGAGGCCTTCCTGGGTCATTCCGCGCGCGAGTCGCAGCCGCCGGAGGTTGTCCGCAAAACGCTCTACGATCTCCATCGAGGCAGCATCGTTGCGAGCCTCGGACAGATAGTCTACAGACAGAGAACTGCAGAACTGCACGAGCTTGAGGGAGCTCGAATGAGGTTTGGGAGCCCATCGGGGGTGGCGGGCTCCACCGCTCGCCGGCGCTGACCACCTTCTAAGGGCATGTCATGCGCTGGCTGGCCGGCGCCGGGGTTTCTTCCTTCCTTCCTCGGCGCCGGCCGCCCTGCTCGGACGCTGCGGCCAGCGGCGAGCGCGGATGTTGGTGGCGCACGCTCGCCGGCGGCGGTAGTGTGCGTCGGCCCCGACCACCCCGGAAGGGTAGGGTGTGAGCCTTGGCCGAACGTGTGCTGATCCTCTCCTGGGAGTACCCACCTGTGATCGAGGGGGGACTCGCGCGGCACGTGCGCAAGCTGGCGGAGGAGTTGGTGCGCCAGGGCTCGGCGGTGGACGTGCTGACGCGGGGCACCGGTGATCGATCGGAGATCGGCCAGCTTCCGAGCGAGGGGAGCGGCGGCGTGGCGGTGCACCGCGTGCGCGAGCCGCGCTGGCCACGCGATCTCGAGCGCTTCGTCGGGTGGGTGGAGCGGATGAACGAGGACATGCAGCGCGCCGGCGAGACGCTCGCCCAGGACCGCGAATACGAGCTGGTGCACGGTCACGATTGGCTGGTGGCGCACGCCGGCGCGGCACTTGCGGAGCGGCTGGGGGTGCCCTACCTCACCACGATCCATGCCACCGAGCACGGCCGCCACCAGGGCTGGGTGCAAGACCAGCCGCAGGCGCACATCCACGCGGTGGAGCGCTGGATGACGCAGCGCGCCAACGGGGTGATCGTGTGTTCGCACTACATGCGCGGCCACGTCGCGGACATCTTCGATATCGACGAGAGCCGCGTCACGGTGATCCCCAACGGGATCGACCCGCGCGACCTGCGCCCGGTGGGCGACCTTCAGGCGCTGCGCGCGGAGTTCGCGGCGCCGCACGAGCGCCTCGTGGTGCTGGTGGGGCGGCTCGTCTACGAGAAGGGCTTTCAGCTTGCGCTCGACGCGCTGCCCGGCGTGATCGAGCGCGCCGGCGACGTGCGCTTCCTAGTAGCGGGCAGCGGCACCCACGAAGCGCGGCTGAAGGAGCAGGCGCAGCGGCTCGGGCTGCTGGAGCACGGCGCGTTCCTGGGGTGGATCGGCGACGACGCGCTGCACTCGCTCTACCGGATCGCCGACCTGTGCGTGGTGCCCTCGCTGTATGAGCCGTTCGGGCTGGTGGCACTGGAGGCGATGGCGTCGGGCTGCCCCTGCATCGTCGCCGACACCGGCGGGTTGCGCGAGGTGGTGCCGGCGGGCGAGCGCGTGGGGCTGCGCTTCAACGGCGGCGACGCGGCGCACCTCGGGGTGATGATCGAGCGGCTGCTCACTGACGAGCCGCTGCGCGAACGCCTGGTGGCGGAGGCGTCTGAGCACGTGCTGCGCTTCGACTGGAGCGACGTGGCGAGGCGCACGCGGGGGGTGTACCGCGACCTGACGGCGGGCAGACGCGCCGGCCAACGGGTGTGAGGGCCGGGGAGAGGGATTTTTTGGATGAGGGCCGCCAGGAGGCGGCCCCCGCGGGTCGCCTCGCGCGATGAACCGGCTGCGCGTGGCGATGATGCGCCGCGTCTACCGGGTGGCGTGGCGGGGGGTGCAACTGCGCTCGATGCTGGGGCACCGCGGCGACGGCGTGAAGTGCCTGCTGACGCACGGCGGTGAGGTGCTGATGGTGCGCCACACATACGGCCGTCGGGAGGTGTGGTATCTCCCCGGCGGCGGTGTGCGTCGCGGCGAGCCCCCGCTGCACGCCGCCGCCCGGGAGATGGAGGAGGAGCTGGGGCTGCGCGCGCTGGGGCTGCGCGAGCTCGCCACGTTCGAGACGCGCTTGGAGCGAATCAACGTGCGTTTGACGTGTGCGCACGCCGAGGTCGACGACCCGCGCGCGGTGCATCCCAATCCGGTGGAGATCGCGCACGTGGGGTGGTTTGACCAGCGCCGGCTGCCGACCCCGATCGGGTCGGAGGAGCGGACGCTCATCGGTATGCTCCGCTGATGGGGATGCTGGAAGGGTTGATGCAGGACGATTTTCCGCTGAGCCTGCAGCACGCGCGGCGGCGGATGCGCGATTGCCACCCGGCGGCGCGGGTGATGACGCTCACGCCGGAGGGCACCGTGAGCGCGAGCTTCGGCGAGGTGTGCGACCGCGTCGACCGCCTCGCGCGGGTGCTGCGCAGGCTGGGCATCGATCAGGGCGATCGCGTGGCGACGTTCGCCTGGAACAACCAGCGCCACTTCGAGCTGTACCTGGCGGTGCCGTGCACGGGCGCGGTGCTGCACACGCTCAACATCCGCCTGTTCGCGGAGCAGCTGACGTACATCGTCAACCACGCCGAGGACAAGGTGATCTTCGTCGACGAGTCGCTCGTGCCGCTGCTGGAGCCGCTCGCGCCGACGTTCGCGGGGGTGCGGCATTTCATCGTCATGGGCGATGCTCCCGGGGCGGGCTCGCCGGACGCGCCGACCTCCTCGGGGTGGGCGGGCGCCGGAGATCCGAATCGCGCCCACCCCTCGCTCCCCAACGTGCTGCGCTACGAGGAGCTGCTGGAGGAGGCCGGCGGCGGGGCGTTCGACTTCCCCGAGGTGGACGAGCGCCAGGCGGCGTCGCTGTGCTACACGAGCGGCACGACCGGCAACCCGAAGGGGGTGCTGTACTCGCACCGTTCGATCTGCCTGCACGCGACCGGCTCGCTGATCGCCGACAACCTCGGCCTTTCCCGGCGCGACCGTGTGCTGACGATCGTGCCGATGTTCCACGTCAACGCCTGGGGCCTGCCGTACGCGGCGGCGCTGTGCGGGGCGGACCTCGTGCTGCCCGACCGCTTCCTGGCGGCCGAGCCGCTGGCGCGCGCGATCGAGCGCGAGCGCCCGACGGTGGCGGGGTGCGTGCCGACGATCTTCGCCGACCTGCTGCGCCACGCCGACACGCATTCCTGCGACCTCTCGTCGCTGAAAAACGCGGTGTGCGGCGGCTCCGCCGTGCCGCGGCAGCTGATGAAGGACTTCCAGGAGCGCCACGGCGTGGTGATCCACCAGGGGTGGGGGATGACCGAGACGAGCCCGGTGGTGACGTTCTCCGACCCTTCGGAAGAGCGCGGCCACGACGAGCGCTACTGGGACGAACGGGCGCTGCAGGGCAAGCCGCTGCCGTGGACGGAGCTGCGGCTGGTGGGTGACGACGGCGAGCAGGTGCCGTGGGACGGCGTGTCGACCGGCGAGATCGAGGTGCGCGGCCCGTGGATCGCCCGCCGCTACTACGAGGACCCGAGCGGCGATGGGAAGTTCGACGAGGGGTGGCTGTGCACGGGCGACATCGCCGCGATCGACGGGCAGGCGTTCGTGCGCATCACCGATCGCTCCAAGGACGTGATCAAGTCGGGCGGCGAGTGGATCTCGTCGGTGGAGCTCGAGAACGAGCTGATGGCGCACCCCGATGTGCTCGAAGCGGCGGTGATCGCCAAGCCCGACGAGCGCTGGGCGGAGCGGCCGCTGTGTTGCGTGGTGGTGTGCGAGGGTGCGAGCGTGAGCGCCGAGGAGCTGATCGAGCACCTGCGCCCCCGCGTGGCGAAGTGGTGGCTGCCGGACGAGTTCGCGTTCGTCGCGGAAGTGCCGAAAACAAGCGTCGGCAAGTTCGACAAGAAGACGCTGCGGGCGCGCTTGGCGGAGGGGACGCTCGAAGGCCGGGTGCAGGTCGGCGCACGCACCGGCAGCCCCGCTTCTTGAGACGCGCGAGCACTGGTCGAGCGTGACGGCGCCTGCCGCTGCGGCGTGACGGCGCCCGCCGCTGCCAACGTGACGAAGCGGTGCTCGGCTTTTCGTGCGTCCCCGTGGCGCCCACGTGCGGCATACCGCAGTCGCCGTGCATCGCGACGCTTGAGTGACGGGCAGGAAAACGGGGCGTGGGGTGGAAGGGAGAGGGATCGGTAGCCACCGGAAAGAAAGCGATCCACTGTTGCCAATAGACTTCTGCGATACCACTGACGTGGTCCCCGTTCCTCGCAGGGGCCACACGACCCACCGCACATGGGAGGTGCGCATGACTCCGACCCAAGGAACGGCGCCGCGCGGGCCGCGCGACGACGGCGCGGCGATGTTCAGCTTCGCCCGCCGCCGCCGAGCGCGGCGCAGCCGCCGGCGCCTGGCGCGTCGCGAGCTGCTCGCGCTGCCCGCGGCGCTCGCGCTGCTGGTTCCCGCCGCGCCCGCGCTCGCACAGACCACCACCGGCACCTCGAGCACCGGGACCTCCCACTACAACGAAAAACCGCCGCCACCTACCGAAACGACCCCCGCCCCCAAACCGAAAACGCAGGTGGAACACGAAACACACACGGGCACTTCGACGAGTACAACCACGACGCCGAAAAAAGAACCGGCGCCGAGTCCCCCGGTGACCACCGTGACGACGCCGAAAGCGTCGAAGCTGCCATTCACCGGGCTGAACCTGACGTGGGTGGTGGGCGGTGGCCTGCTGCTGCTCGCCGCCGGCCTCTCGATCCGCCTCGCGCTGCGCACGCGCGCCGGGCGCTGAGACTCCTGAAGCGGCACCGCCCCCGCGCCGGCTGCCGGCGCGGGGGCTGCTGACACATCGCCAGCTCAACCGGCCGACCGCCGTGTTGTTTGCGCTGGGCGTCGCCGGCGGGCACGGAGGCCCGCCGCGCGCAGGGTCGCACCGCCGCGCCTGACGCGCGGACGATCCCCCTGAATACCCGCCCTACTACCCGTCCGCCTGTGGTCGCGGCCGCACCGGCAGCGTCTTCAACTGGTTGATGAACGGCGACCAGACCCACGTCGGCTCACCGTCGATCGCGATCGCGGGGAAGCGCCTCAGCGTCTCCTCGAAGAGGATCCGCAGCTCGAGCCGCGCGAGCGCAGTGCCGAGGCAGAAGTGCCGTCCGCCCGCGCCGAACGCTTGGTGCTCGGGGTTGCGGGTGACGTCGAACTCGTCGGGGTTCTCGTAGCGGGTCGCGTCGCGGTTGGAGGAGGCGTACCACATGATCACCTTCTCGCCCTCCTTGATCGGCTGCCCGCCGATCTCGGAGTCGCAGGTCGCCGTGCGGCGGAAGTGCGCGAACGCGGGGAACATCCGCAGCGACTCCTCGACGGCGCTCGGGATCAGCGCAGGGTCCTCCAGCAGCCGCCGACGCTGGTCGGGGTGTTCCATCAGCGCGCGCATCCCGCTGCAGTAGGTGGCCTTCGTGGAATCGTTGCCGGCCGCCACCAGCAGGAAGAAGCCCATCACGATCTCGTGTTCCTCCAGACGCTCCCCATCGATCTCGGCGTGCACGAGCACGCTCGTGAGATCCTCGGTGGGGCTCTCGCGGCGCTCGGCGATCATCTTGGCGCAGCGCGCGAAGATCTCGGGCACCTCCTTTTCGATTGCCCCCTCCACGCCGCCGGGGTTCAGGTCGGTGTCGCTGGCGCCGAGCGTGGCGTTCATCAGCCGCGCCCACGCGGCGTCGTCCTCCTCTGGGATGCCCATGAAGCTGCCGATCACGCGGGCGACCACGGGCTGCGCGACGTCGTTGACCAGGTCCCACGTCTCGCGGGCGGGCGGGGTGGGCGGGCTCTCCAACCTGTCGAGCACGCGGGTGACGATCTCCCTGATCTTCGGCTCGTGCGCCGCGATCCGCTTCGGCGTGAAGCCCGCCTGGAAGAGCGCCTTGACGCGGTCGTGCTTGGGGGGGTCCATGCCGATGAACATCGACCGCACCAGCTCCAGCGGGAACACGGCGTTGACACCGGTGATGCCGCCCTTTTCCGATGAGAACGTCTTCCAGTCGCGGCTGACAGCGAGCACGTCGTCGGCGGTCGTGATCGACCAGAACCCGGCCTCCTCGGGGAATTCGGTGATCCGCTTGGTCCAGTGCACAGGGCACTCGCCGCGCAGCCGCGCGAACAACTCGTGCGGCGGCCCCTGCTCCCACAGGGGGCGCTCGCTCACCAGCACCTCCTCCAGGTCGAGGCTGTCGACGTCGATCTGCTGCGTGCCGCTCTCCACCGTTGCCATTGGACACCTCCGTGTCGCCGAGGGGAAGCCCTGATCATACTGGCTGAATGGCCAGGGTGGGGTTGTGTCACCCGGGCCGTCCGACGAGTTCATAGCGGGGGTGGTGGGTGGGCGTGCATGCCTGCCACCACCCCCCGCTCCGCGGACCTACTCCGCCGCCGCGGACCTACTCCGCCGCCGCGGCCTGCACCTCAGGCGGGAAGTCGCTCATCTCGTACACCTGGCGCACCTCGATCACATCGCCATCGGCGGCGGGACAGCGCGTGGCCCAGCGCACCGCCTCCTCCTTGGAGGGCACGTTGATCATCCAGTAGCCGCCGACCACCTCCTTGGCCTCGGCGAACGGCCCGTCGATCACCTTCGATTTGCCGCCGGTGAACGACACGCGGGCGCCCTTGCCGGTCGCTTGCAGCCCGTCGAGCGTCAGCAGCACGCCGGCGTCTTTGAGCTCGGTGTTGTACTTGCTCATCGCCGCCACCGCCTCAGGGTCGGGGCCCCAGCTCTCCTCGTCCATCGGGTGGGGGAGCATGATCATCATGAAGCGCATCGTCGGTCTCCTTCTCGTTCGTTTGGTTGCGCGCCGCGCGCCTCGCGATGGGTGGAGGCTACCCGGCCTGCCTGCATGTCGAACGGGCTCCGTCGGGATCGACATTTTCATTCCTCGCCCCCGACCCGTCCGTGGGAAGCGCGTTGAGCGCGTTCGAGCAGTGATTGCACCGGAAGCTGTTCGTCAGGTTGCCCTTGACAAAGAGGGCAGAAGTTGTAAAGTAGTGCGACGTAAATTGGATGTTCGACCACAAAGGAGACAGGTTCCATGTCTGCTGTCACGGCCGAGTCGGAGTTGAGGAGAGACACCGCCGCCGCCCCAGCGGCCCCCGCCGAGTCGCTTGCCCCCGCCCGTTGGCGCGACCCCAAGCGCTATGCGTGGCTGCTGGGCCTGGTGGTGCCGCTCACGCCGTTCCTCGCGTGGGCGTACGTGCAGCTCACCGGTCTTGGCATCTTCTGGATCACCGGCCCGCTGATCGTGTTCGGCATCTTCCCCGTGGTGGACCTGCTGATCGGGGTCGATCCCTCCAACCCGCCCGAGGAGGTGATCGCGTGGCTCGAGCGCGACCGCTACTACCGCTGGTGCACCTACCTGTACATCCCGATCCAGTACGCCGGGCTGGTGTTCGCCTGCTGGCTGTGGGCCTCGGGCAAACTGTCGGTCGCGGAGTCGCTCGGCCTAGCGTTCACGGTGGGCACGGTGAGCGGCATCGCGATCAACACCGCCCACGAGCTCGGCCACAAGCGCGCGAGCGGCGAGCGGTGGCTGAGCAAGGTGGCGCTCGCGCAGAGCGCCTACGGGCACTTCTTCATCGAGCACAACCGCGGCCACCACGTGCGCGTCGCCACGCCCGAGGATCCCGCGAGCGCCCGCTACGGCGAGAGCTTCTGGGCCTTCGTGCCGCGCACCGTGAGCGGCAGCCTGCGCTCGGCGTGGGGCCTCGAGCGCGTGCGGTTGGAGCGGCTCGGCAAGGGCATGTGGACGCTCCGCAACGACATCCTGAACGCGTGGCTGATGACGGTGGTGCTGTTCGGCGCGCTGGTGGCGGCGTTCGGGGTGGTGGTGCTGCCATACCTGCTCGTGCAGGCGTGCATCGGCTTCCTGCTGCTGGAGGTCGTCAACTACCTCGAGCACTACGGCCTGCTGCGCCAGCGGCGCGAGGACGGGCGCTACGAGCGCTGCCGCCCCGAGCACAGCTGGAACAGCAACAACGTCGCCTCCAACGTGCTGCTCTACCACCTGCAGCGTCACTCCGACCACCACGCCAACCCGATCCGCCGCTACCAGGCCCTGCGCCACATGGAGGAGGCCCCGCAGCTGCCGACCGGGTATGCCGGCATGAT
>DATMMB010000128.1:0-15738 GCA_035569895.1 Solirubrobacteraceae bacterium
CCGCCACGGCCGTGCTGTTCGTGTTCGCGATCGCCTGCTTTCACGTGCTGACGCTGGCCGAGCGCCGGCTGGCCCCGTGGGCCAAACCAACGCATGATCACTTCACAAAATGAATTAGTGGCTCTGAAAAGTAAACACAACCCACCGCACGTCCGGCGCGTCCGCGCCCGAATGTCCCGCTCCAGGTGGGCGTGAAGACGACCGACCGACAACCGATAGGAGACCTCCTTTGAGAAGACCACTGCTGGCCGTCCTGCCCGCGCTCTGCGCGCTTGCCATCACTGCCTGCGGCACGGCGCAGAACGTGACGACCGCGGCGGCGAGCGCGAAGCGCTTCACGGTGATGCTGGACTGGTTTCCAAACGCCGACCACGCGCCGCTGTACGCGGCGATCGCGCACGGCTACTTCCGCGCGGTGGGCCTCGAAGTGCAGCCGGTGACGCCCTCCGAATCGGCCGAACCGCTGAAGCTCTTGGCGGCGGGCAGGGTGGACATGGCGATTTCCTACGAGCCGCAGCTGCTGCTGGCGCGCGACGAGGGTTTGAAGGTGGTGTCGATCGGCGCGCTCGTGCAGCGCCCGCTCACCTCGATCATCGCCCCGGCCAGCTCCCATGTCACGAGCGTGGCGTCGCTGGCGGGCAAGAGGGTGGGCACCGCCGGCATCCCCTACCAGGCGGCGGAGCTGCAGGCGGCCCTGCGGCACGCGGGCGTGAGCCCCACCAAGGTGAAGGAAGTGAACGTGGGCTTCAACCTGGTGCCGGCGATGCTCTCGCACGAGGTGGCGGCAACGCTGGGCGGCTTCTGGAACTACGAGGGAATCCAACTGCAGCTGCGCCACCAGCACCCCACGGTGATCCCGATCAATGAAGCGGGCGTCCCCAACTACGACGAACTGGTGGTGGTGGTGCGCACCGAAACGGCCCACCACGACGGCGTGGACCTGCGCGCCTTCATGCAGGCGCTGACCCGCGGCGAGCGCGCGGTGCGCGAAGACCCGAAGGCGGCGGCGAAGCTGCTCCTGGCGGCCAACCCGTCCCTGGAAGAAAAGCTGCAGGTGGAGTCGATCGAACGCACGCTGCCCGCCGCGCAGGCGAGCGAAGGCCACCCGTACGGCTACCAGAACCCTGAGCAGTGGGCGGCGTTCGGCGCGTGGATGTACAGCAAGGGACTGTTGAAGAGCGACCCAAACACCACCGGGTTGCCGCCGTTCACGAACGAGTTCCTGCCCGGGGAAGGGATTTGAGCGGTTCTTTTGGGTCGCATCCGCGCAGGCGCCCGCGCCTGCCCCGCCGCGCGGGCGTGGGGCATCCTGCCCCACGACGGCGCTCGTCGCCTCATAGACTGCGCACACGTGAGCACGGCGGACACCACCACGCCCTCCCTGCGCAAGCGCCCTGCATGGGCGGCGCTGCAAGCGCACCACGAGGCGATCCGCGACACGCATCTGCGCGAGCTGTTCGCCGCCGACCCCGCCCGCGGCGAGCGGCTGACTGCACAGGGAGCGGAGCTGTACCTCGACTACTCCAAGAACCGCGTCACCGACGAGACGGCCGCGTTGCTCACGCAGCTCGCCGAGCAGTCGGGCCTCGCCGAGCGGATCGAGGCGATGTTCAAGGGCGAGCGAATCAACGTGTCGGAGAACCGCGCGGTGCTGCACGTCGCGCTGCGGATGCCGAGGAGCGCCTCGCTGATCCTCGACGGCGTGGATGTCGTCAAGCAGGTGCACGAGGTGCTGGGGCGGATGGGCGCGTTCGCCGAAAGGGTGCGCTCCGGCGAGTGGCGCGGCCACACCGGGGAGACGATCCGCAACATCGTGAACATCGGTATCGGCGGGTCGGACCTTGGGCCGGCGATGGCGTACGAGGCGCTGCGCCACTGCTCGCAGCGCGAGCTGAGCTTCCGCTTCGTCTCGAACGTCGACGCGGCAGACTTCGTGGAGGCCACGCGCGACCTCGACCCCGCGCGGACGCTGTTCGTCGTCTCGTCGAAGACGTTCACGACGCTCGAGACGATGACCAACGCGCGCACGGCGCGGGCGTGGCTGCTGGAGGGGTTTGGAGGGGATGGGCAGGGGAATGGGTCGCCTGGCGGCGAGGCGGCGGCGATCGCGAGGCACTTCGTCGCGGTGTCCACCAACGCGCGGGAGGTCGCGGCGTTCGGGATTGACACCGACAACATGTTCGGCTTCTGGGACTGGGTGGGCGGCCGCTACTCGATGGACTCGGCGATCGGCCTTTCGACGATGCTCGCGATCGGGCCCGAGCGCTTCGGTGAGCTGCTCGGGGGCTTTCACGCGCTCGACGAGCACTTCCGAAGCGCCCCGTTCGCGCGCAACCTGCCGGTGCTGCTCGGCCTGCTGTCGATCTGGTATGGCGACTTCTTCGGCGCGCAGACGCACGGGGTGATGCCCTACTGCCAATACCTGAAGCGCTTCCCCGCCTACCTGCAGCAGCTGACGATGGAGTCCAACGGCAAGCGCGTGACGATCGCGGGGGAGGAGGTGGACTACGACACCGGCGCGGTGTGCTGGGGGGAGCCGGGCACCAACGGACAGCACAGCTTCTACCAGCTGCTCCATCAGGGCACGCAGCTGATCCCCGTCGACTTGATCGGCTTCGCGCAGAGCCCAATCGAGGAGCGCGAGCTCGTCCACCCCGGCCCCGCCCATCTCGACCGAAGCCGGGAGACACTCGCCTTCGGCTCGCATCCCCGTTTCGGCCAGCCGACCGCCGGCCAGCCAGGCCACGCGCGCGGGCCGATCGGCGAGCACCATGACCTCTTGATGTCAAACGTGTTCGCGCAAGCCGAGGCGCTCGCGTTCGGCAAGACGGCCGAGGAGGTCCGCGCGGAGGGCACGCCCGAGGCGATCGTCCCCCACCGCACGATGCCCGGCAACCGCCCCACCAACACGATCCTCGCCGAGCGCCTCACCCCCCACACGCTCGGCGCGCTGGTGGCGCTGTATGAGCACAGCGTCTTCACGCAGGGCGCGATCTGGGGGATCGATTCCTTCGACCAGTGGGGCGTGGAGCTCGGCAAGGCGCTCGCGATGCGGATCGCGCCCGAGTTGCAGAGCGAACCCGAGCCGGCGCTCGCCCACGACAGCTCCACCAACGCGCTGATCCGCTGGTACCGCGCGCGGCGCTGAGTGCCGATACCGCGCGGCGCTGAGTGCCGATACCGCACGGCGCTGAGCACTGGGACCGCACACGGCGCTGAGCGATAGCGGGAGTTGGGGGATCGTCCGCGCGGGCATGCGCACATGCGGGCCGCGCGGGGCGGGGCCATCCATGCCCCGCAACGAGCCCGCTCAGCGGCCGAGGAGCAGCCGCTCGATCGCCTCGGCGAACCCCTCCTCCTCATTGGAAGTCGTCACCCGCCGCGCCGCGGCCCGCACTTCGGGGGCGGCGTTGCCCATCGCGATCGAGAGGCCGGCGGCGGCGAACATCGCCACGTCGTTGCCGGCGTCGCCGATCGTCGCGATCGCCTCCGTGGGGATGTCGCAGTGGGCGGCGAGGTAGCGCACGACGCTCCCCTTGTTGGCGTCGGGGTGGGTGATGTCGAGGTAGCACGGCTGCGAGCTGGTGGCGGAGAGGCGCTCCCCAAAGCGCTCCGCCGCCGCCTCCCGCGCACGCGCCACCGCGTCGTGGTCGTCACTGACACCGACGATCTTCGCCACGCCGTCGCGCATCCCCTCGAAGCTCTCGACCAGCGTGGGGGCGAACTGCACCGTGTGGCTTTCATGCTCCACGCGCGGGCCGTGCAGGTCGCGCACCAGCCACTCCTCGCCACGGTAGACCCACACGCTGAGCGAGGACGACTCCAGCAGCGCGATCGCCGCGCCCACCAGCTCGCCGGGGATCGCGCGCTCCTCGATCACCGACAGGTCGGGATCGACCATCGCGCCGCCGTTGAACGCCCCCAGCGGCGTGCTCAGCGACAGCGGCTCCACGAACATCGCCAGGCCGCGCGGCGGACGGCTGCTCGTCAACGCGAACATGATGCCGGCCTCCCGCAGACGCCTGACGGCTTCGATCGCCCGCGGCGTCAGCTCCTTCGCCCGCGTCACCAGCGTGCCGTCGACGTCGGAGAGCACCAGCCGGATCGCCGGGGCGTTCGCCTGCTGCTCGTCGGTCGCGCCCATCGCACGGCATGATGCCGGTTCCCACGCGCGGGCGCCCGCCGGCGAATGGATGGGGGTGGAGAGGGATGGGGGGATGGACGACGGCAGGACTGCGGCCACAGCTCACGCCAGCACGACGATGCCCTTGATCGCGAGATAGCTCCCAAGCGCGGCGAGCACCCCCGTGAGCAGGACGCGCGCGTTGGCGCGCATCCACGCGTCGAGGCGGGCAATCGCGTTTTTGGTGCCCTCGGGGCGAAACGACAGCAGCGCAAGCGGGACGATCGCCGGAGAGAGCATCAGCACGTTGAAGAGCAGGATCGCGAGCACCTGCTCGTGTTTGGAGACTTCCGCCACGACGATTTCCTTCATCGCCGCGATGTACCTGACGCTGGGAAAGTTCAGCGCCACGCCGGCGAAGAAGGCGAGCGGGGCCGACCCGGAGAGCAGCCGCTCGCTCAGCGACGGCTTGCTTTGCCCCTCGGGGTCGGGGGCAGGCTTGGCGGCTGCCCTGCGCGCTTTGAAGCGATCGATGCGGCCGGTGCCCTTCAGGAAGGCCCCCGCCAGCAGCAGGCCACCGACGACGAGGTCGAACACCGGCCGCGACTGGGAGGAGCTCCCGCCGAACGCTTCGGCGTCGCTCGCCACGGTGACGATGCCAATGCCGAGACCCACACTCCACGTGAAGGCGCCGGCGAAGTAGGCGCCGAGCATCCGTTTCGGGTGCTCGGAGGCGAGCGTCAGCAGCACGATCGCCAGCAGCACGGGGTTCAGCGCGCAGCTGGCGCCGAGCAGGGCGACATCGACGATCACGGTGATGACTTAGCGCCCCGCATCCGCGGAGAGTTTCGCGGCCCACGAGATGAGCCGCCGTCACCCGCATGGGGTGATTGGGCAGCGGGCAAGTGGGCGGGTGGGGTTCAGGCAACGTTCACCGGGTTGACGAAGCCGCGGCGGTGGGGGAACAGCGGCGTTGCGGCGGCGTGGAAGCCGGCAAACGTTGGCGGGTCTCCACTAGACGGGCAGACTGCGGCCGGCGGGCGGTGCCCCCGAGGTCCTGTCTAACCTGTGGCCGATGGCGCGCATCGGTCTGCTCACCGGCGGCGGCGATTGCCCTGGGCTGAATGCGGTGATCCGCGCAGCAGTGCGCAGCGGAATCGAGGCGGGTGAGCATTCGTTCCTCGGCTTCCGCCACGGCTGGGCGGGGGTGCTGGCCAACCAGACGGTGGAGCTCGACATGGCCGCCACCGTCGGCATCCTGCCGCGCGGGGGCACGATCCTCGGCACCTCGCGCACCAACCCGTTCGCCGAGGGGCAGGGCGGGATCGAGGCGATCCGAGCAACCCTGGAGCGCCGCTCCGTCGACGCGCTGATGCCGATCGGCGGCGAGGACACGCTCGGGGTGGCGCTGGTCTTGCACGAAGAGGGCATCCCGATCGTGGGTGTGCCGAAGACGATCGACAACGACCTCGGCGCCACCGATTTCACGTTCGGCTTCCAAACCGCTGTGCAGATCGTCACCGACGCGATCGACCGCCTTCACACTACCGCCGAGTCGCACAACCGCGTGATGGTGGTCGAGGTGATGGGCCGCCACGCCGGCTGGATCGCCACGCACGCGGGGATCGCCGGTGGCGCCGACGCGATCCTCGTGCCCGAGCGGCCGTTCGACATCGAGGGGGTGTGTGCCCACCTGCGCCGCCGCCACGAGCGCGGCCGCGACTTCTCGATCGTCGTCGTCTCCGAGGGCGCGGCCCCCCGCGAGGGCACGCTGCGGATCGTCGAGGGCGCCGCCACCGACGCCTTCGGCCACCCTCGCCTCGGCGGGATCGGCGTCACGCTCGAGCACGAGATCGAGCAGCGCACGGGGTACGAGACGCGCGTGACGATTCTCGGGCACGTGCAGCGCGGCGGCACCCCGATCGCGTTCGACCGCGTGCTCGCCACCCGCTTCGGCGTCGCCGCCACGCGGGCGGTGGCCGGCGGACGCTTCGGCAAGATGGTCGCGCTGCGCGGCACCGAGATCGTCGAGGTCGACTTGGCGCAGGCGCTCGCCGCCCCGAAGCTGCTCGACCCAGAGCTGTACGCCACCGCGGAGCTGTTCTTCGGCTGAAGGCGATCGGTGCCCGGTGGTGGACATGCCCGGTAGTGGTGGGACATGCCCAGTAATGGTGGGACATGCCCGGCGGCGGTGGGAGAACCTGCCCGGCAGCAGCTGGACGAAGGAGAGACGGCGACGGCGCTGGTGGTATACACGGTCGCGATGAGGCGGTGCGCCCTCCCCACGACGAGGGGGTGTGGTGTTATTAAAAAAGTAAAGCCGATAGCAATGGCTACCGGCAATTAAAAAGTTGAACACACCACGCACCCCTTCCAGCCCGGAGTAGATACGAATGCGCGCAATGGTGTTCGAGCAGGTCGGCCAGCCGTTGCGGGCGGTTGAGCGCCCGGTTCCTGAACCCGCTCCCGGCCAGTTGCTGTTGAAGGTGCACGCCTGCGGGGTGTGCCGCACCGACCTGCACCTGCTCGACGGGGAGGTGGCGATTGACGCGCCGCCGCGCATCCTCGGCCACCAGATCGTCGCCACCGCCGTCGAGGACGGCCGCCGCGTCGGCGTCCCCTGGCTGGGGTGGACGTGCGGCGAATGCCTGTACTGCCGCTCCGGACGCGAGAACCTCTGCCCGCTGGCGCGCTTCACCGGCCGCGACATCGACGGCGGGATGGCCGAGTACACGCTCGCCGACGAGCGCTTTTGCTTTGAGATCCCACCCGGCTACCACGACATGCAGGCCGCGCCGCTCTTGTGCGCCGGCCTGATCGGCTACCGCGCGCTGCGGATGGCCGGCCGCGCGCGGCGCCTGGGCCTGTACGGGTTCGGCGCCGCCGCCCACATCCTCGCCCAGGTGGCGCTCTGGGAAGGTCGGCGCGTGTACGCGTTCACCCGCCCCGGCGACATCCCCGCGCAGACGTTCGCGCTGGAGCTGGGCGCCACCTGGGCCGGCGGCTCAGACGAGTGCCCGCCCGAGCCACTGGACGCCGCGATCGTGTTCGCCCCCGACGGCGCGCTCGTCCCGCGCGCCCTGCGCACGCTCGCCCCCGGCGGCACCGTGGTGTGCGGCGGCATCCACATGAGCGACATCCCCTCCCTCCCCTACTCCTCCATCTGGGGGGAGCGCACGGTGCGCACGGTCGCCAATCTCACCCGCTGCGACGCCGAGGAGTTCCTCGCGCTCGCACCCCGCGTGCCCGTCAAGACGCAGGTCAGCGCCTACCCGCTGGAGGACGCCAACGGCGCGCTCGCCGACCTGCGCGCAGGGCGCTTCACGGGGGCGGCGGTGCTGACGGTGTGAGGGGATGTCGCGTAGCCGGCGATCGCATCGAAACGAGCGCGGCGCTGCGCATGCGCTGCGCAAAGCTGCTCGGATGCGTGAGCGCTCACGCCATCGTGAGCTCCACGTCGTCCCTGAGACGCGCGGACCGCCGCAGCGCCCTGATGAAATCGGGTTGCTGGGAAAGCGACATCCAAATGCGGCTCTTCGTCGCGACGAAGTCGTCATCGGGATCGAGCTCCAGGGCGAGCGCCTCGGCGATGCCGTGGGAGGCCCATGCCGCGCAGTCGCCACCGATGTCGGGAAAGGCGAGGTTGGTTTCCACGCGGATCAGATCGGCCTCGCCATCCCGGGCGACGCGGGCGCGGCGCATGTACGGGGCCCCAGAGTCGCGCACAAACACGTGCTCGACGTGGAGCGGCCCGACGACGATGCCGACCGCCTTGCCGACGGCGCCCGCATAGCGCGACAGACGCTTGATCTCGAGCACCGAGTCGAGCACCTCGTCGCCAAGCGCCTTCAGGATCTGCTCCCGCTCCTTGGCGATGAGATCGCGCAGGCGCCGGTCGAAGCTGCCGGAGTGCGCGAGCGCCCGCGATGCGGCGAGCACCGGCTCGATCGTCTCGCCGAGCCACAGCTCGAGCTGGCGCCAGTCGTCGGTCTCGCGCACGAAGTCGGTCTTGAGGTTGTTGGTCGCGAAGCTGTCGAGATGCAGCTCGCCGATCACCCTCGCCGTCTGCGGGTGGGCCTGGAAGCCAAGCTTCTCGTGACGCCGGATGACGCGGCGGTGGCGCACCAGATCGAAGCCATACCAGCCCCGCTGCGAGGAGACCTCGAGCAGCGCCACCCAGCCGCCCACCGCGTGACCCTCGACCTCGCCGGCGAGTGGCAGCAGCGAGGCGCGGTCGATCTGATGCTGGGGCTGCTCGACGACCTGGCCGTTGATCGTCAACGCCAGCAGCCCGTCGGCGATGAAGTGACGGAAGGTCCAACCGAGATTCTTGATCAGCGACTGGGCTAGCCCGTGGTAGACGCGGTCGGAGTCGATCGAGATCATCGTGCCGCGCTCGCGGCGCTTCTTCTGACGGCGCAGCGGCAGCCGCCACTCGCCGCGCTCCAGGAAGGCCGCGGCGTCGTAGTCGGCGACGACCTCGAAGCGATCCTGCTCGCGGCAGGTGGCGATCGTGAAGCGCTGCCCGAGGCTGGTGCAGGCGGACTTCATGCCGAGCCCGAAGCGGCCGATCTGCTCACCGTTCTTGGTCGAGAGCGCGAGCACGAGCGCATCCGCGAGCTCCGCGCGAGACATGCCGAGACCGTCGTCCACCACCTCGATCCATTTGCCGCGCACGTCATAGGTGACATCGACGTGCACCAGACCCGTCGGCGGCCGCGCGTCGAGCGCGTTGTCGACCAGCTCCGACACCGCCTCGGCGACCGAATGTCCGGCCTGGCCGATCTTCGCCAGCAGCGAGACGTGTGGCGTGATGTCGACGTAGTCGGGCAAGTGGGAAAGCTGCGCGGCCTGGCGAAAGAGGGCATCCTAACGCCCCCGTCGGCGGCGATCGAGCGCGCCGAGGCGCGTGGTAGGGTCGCGTAGTGAGAAGTCGTGTCCTCCCCGGGGACGCCCGCCATCCGGCGCGGGCGGACGTGGCGAACGGATCGGTCGACTGCATCGTCACATCGCCGCCCTACTGGAACCTCAAGCTCTACGGCGAGGAGGTCGAGGGCGAGATCGGCCACGGGCAGACGCTCGAGCAGTACCTGGACGACATGCGCCAGGTGCTCCGAGAGTGCCACGCCTTGGTGAAGGACACCGGCGTGATGTGGGTGATCGTCGACACCATGCGCCACCCCGCGCGGGCGCCGGCGGAGTTCGAGATCCTGCCGCTGCCGATGCTGCTCGCCGACCTCGCCCGCGAGGTCGGCTGGCGCTTTCAGGATCACGTGATCTGGCGCAAGAACAAGACCCTGCCTTACTCCGGCGCGGGCAAGCTGCGCAACCTCGTCGAGCACGTCCTGCTGCTGACCAAGACGCGCGAGTTCAAGCATCGCCCCCAGCGTCTGGCCGAGCGCCACCAACCTGACGCCGAGTGGCTGGCGGGCTGGCCGGAGCGCTACCACCCGCTCGGCAAGAACCCTGCCAACATCTGGGACATCAGGATCCCCGACCAGGGAATGTGGGCGCACAACACCGAGCGTCTGCACTTCTGCCCGCTGCCGCCCGAGTTGGTGCGGCGCTGCATCGACCTCACCTCCGACCCGGGCGACGTCGTGTTCGACCCGTTCGCCGGCGTCGGCACGGTGCCCGCCCAGGCCGAGGCGATGGGGCGCACGGGGCTCGGCGTCGAGCTCAACCCGAAGTTCATCGAGCTGTTCGAAACCAGGACGCGTCAGGACATCCTCGCCAAATGGGAGCAGAACGCGCACGCGCGCCAGCTCGCGCGCAGCGACCAGGCCAGCGAGGCGGCGCTGATCCTGCGGCTGCGCGCGTTGAAGGCCGGCAAGGAGCTGCTGCGCCACCTCGAGCGCCTGGCGCAAGACCGCCCCTCTCACCATCCGGCGAGCAGAGCGCGGTCGGTGATCGTCCGGCCGGACGTGGAGCCCGAGTCGCTGATCGACGTGGTCGCGGGCAGCTGTCCGGCGCTGCCGGTCCACCTGCTGGTCGTCGCCGACCCCGGCGGTGGGGATCAGGGCGAGCTCCGCGAGCTGCTGGACGACGCGCTGCGAACGACCCCCCTCAAAGGGTTCGGCCTGGAGCTCACGCTGCTGCCGGTCGAGCCCGGGGTGGTCGACGACGAGTACTACCTAGTGGGCTGGCCACCGGACGAGACGCAGACGTTGTGGGAATTCGACCTCTCGCGCCACGGCGCGTTCACGCAGCTGCCGACGAAGGGGCTGTTCCTGAACCTGCCCCGGCTGCTCACGACCATCGACCTCGGCCCGCCGGTGCATCCGTCGAAGATGAGCCCGCTTGAGCAGGCGCGCTTCGAGGGCGAGAAGAAGCTGCTGCAGAGCCTGCTGAGCTCCGGCATGGAGGTCGAGGCGATTGCCCGGCAACTGCGAATCCCGCGGGTGGAGCTCGACGCGCTGCTGCGCGAGCACGGGCTGGCCACCGCCACCACGGCCTTCGCCGTGTCGCTGCCCGACGACCTGCTGGAGCGCGCCGAGCGGGTCGCGGTGTGAGTCCCGCGCTCAAGCGCTCTCCGTCCACTGATCGCTCACCGGCCCCGGCCGCTGACCGCTCGCCATTACTCCTCTCCCCGGCTGACCTCCCCCGGCCGCTGGCCACCTCCACACCACTCTCCCCGCTGACCGCCCCCAACTGGCCGGTCTCCCCACTGAGCGTTAGTCGGTCGCTATTCCCCCTGGGCCACTTTCCCGTGCTGACCGTCGCCGGCCGCTACTCCCCGTGCTGACCCTTGTCGGCCGCTACTCCCCCCTGCTGGCCGCTCCTCTCCTGTTCATCGCGTTGGCGGGCAACCTCTTTGACCAGGATCGACGCGTGCCGGTCCGACCAATGGAGCAGGTCGCTGAGCGCCTTCATCAGGAGGGCGATGTGCTCGGGCGCGGCCTCGGCGTGGTAGAAGTCACTGTGGGTGTAATGACCCCACGCCTCCTGCAGCGTGCTTCTGATCTGCACCTCGACAGGAACGCTGACCTTGTCCTCGGACACGGTCACTTCGACCGCCGCCTCCAGATGAATCGCCCGATACCCGGTAGGCGAGGGGTCGGCGATGTAGTCCTCGATGGTACGCTCGTCGACGAACACTGCCTGCTGCTTCAGAAGCATCTCGAGCAGTGAATAACAGTCGTCGAGCGTCGGACATACCACCCGCACGCGCGCCAAATCACGCACGCGCTCGAACGCCTCGTCCAGCGACTCGCATGCATACTTATCGGTCGCCTTGCGGTAGAAGCTTGAGAAGCACTTCGGCTTGCCCGTAACATAGAGACCTTCACGCACGCGATAGCGAGCGCTGAGATCATCGAGCAGGGCGTTGAGGATGGCCGTGATCTGCTGGTTGGCCCGCTCATACCGACGCGCGCGAGTGTCGTACTCCCGGCTGGCCTCCTCCCTGTCGAGCGCCATCGCGGTCTACGTCCCGCCGGATCGCCAATCCTCTAGGCACAACATCGGCACGCCGGCGAGCGCGTCGCCCACGGCTTCATGTGTATCCCACTCCGCCTGAATGTGAGCGAGCGCCTCGTCCCAGTGGGTCTTGACGTAGTTGGCCGCCGAGAACACCTGCTCGCCGATGAGCACCTCCTGACGGTCCCGGGGGGCGGCCTCGCGTTCCTTGCGAATAAACAACGGGTGCAGATCGCGCACCGCCACGGGATACATGCCGCCGACCATGCCGTCGAAATCGTCGTCGTTCGCCAGCAACTGCTCCAAGCGGCTGTCCTCGAAGCCGCCGCGCTTATCGATGTAAAACGCCATCGCGCCGAGAATGAATTGATCGGCGAACTTCAGCCACAGCCGACTCAGCAGTCGCTGCTCGTCGATGGTCGCCTTGCGGGGATCGATGGGGCGAATCTCCTTGAGATAATCGTTCTTCCTGGCACGTATGTACTTTGCCAGCAGGTAGGGCACGAGCAGCGAGGCGGAGGTGCGCTTCTCGTTGAAGATGTCCTCGTAGTAGCCGCCGTCTCGCTTTGGCTGAAAGAGGTCCTTCTTGTCGGCGCGCGCCCTGCCGGGGTCGAAGTAGAACGCGTACGCGGCCTGCGCCGCCTCCTCGTTGTCGATGCGGCGTTTGCCAAGTCTCTTCTCGAGCCCTGGATCCTCTGTGCTGAGCGCATTCCACTCGCCGCGCTTGCGCTCGTAGAACCACGGTGTAGTGCGCTTCTGGAAATCGCGTTGCAGACGATCCTGGTGACGGTCGTTTGACTGGAGATCGCGACTTTTGACGGCGTTCTGCCTGTTGTTGAAGAAGGTGATCCGCTCCTCCAGCTCGTCGCCGGGGTCGGCGATGATGCGTGCCAAGACCTGCGTCTTGTTGTCGCGCCGCAACTGCGCGAGCGCATTTTGCAGCGATGCGGTCGTCTGCGCGCCGTTGACGATCTGCATGTTGGTGATCGTCACCGACGTCTGCTCCGGCGAAACCTTGAACGAGTCGCAGACTATCGCGATGCCATTGTTGTAGTACCAGAAGTGCCGGCGCTCATCGGGGTCGTCGAGCGTATGCTTGATTCCCACATTGACACTTCCACGGGCCTTCACCGCCAGCAGGAAGCGCAGGTTGCGCATGAACAGCCTGTAACCCCACTTCTGCGCAGCCTTGGCGAGCTCATAGCCGCTGAGCGTCGCGACGAGCGCTTCGGGTTGGCCCCGGTGCACGAAGAAGCCTCGCTTGTCGAGTGTGAACTTCTCGACCGGCTTGACCCGGGTCCCGCCAACCTCTCGAGTCACGCGCTCTTCCATTTCCTCGAGCAGGTCGTCGAGCCCCACCATCACGATCTCGACCGGATCGCCCTCGAGGCCTTCGATTGCGCGCGAGCGCTCCGCGTCGGCTCCCTCGCTGAACGAGCCCGTGACGATCACGTGGATGTGAACGGGCAAGTCGGGCTCGACCTGCCGCAGCCGCTGGAGCCGGCGCGCTGCGTCGATCACCCGCGGCGCCGCGCCGGACACCGCGCCGTCGCCGACCTTGCGCAGCCATTCGTAGGCCGTCTCGGCCTCGCGCACCACGTCCGCGCCGAAGGGCTTCTGCCGGGTCGCCCACCGCGTCCGCACGAGGATCGCGCGGCGGTCCTCGTCGTCGATCCAGAACGCGTCGACGCCGCGGTCGTGTCCTCCTCCGACGTCGCAGTACTCCAGCGCGTCCTCGTCGTCTACGTCGAAATATTCGCGCACCGCCACATGGGTGAAGGCTTCGCCGGGGCTCGCGTAAAGGTCGCGGCTCAGCCTCGCCACGTGCGCTCGCAGTTGCTTCAGCAGCTCCGCCTTTTCGATCCCCGCCTTTTGATCAATCACTGTCATGCCTCGATGAAGACGGTAATACACCGATCGGACTGGAAAGATTCGACCTCTCGACTTCGACCTGCTCGACACGCACGCCGCAGGGTGAGCGCATCGCCACCGCCGCGCCGCGGGCTGCACGGCGCCGTGCTCTGGGCGCTCACCGTCTTCCAGCCCGAGGCTCCGTTCCAGCTCGTCGATGTCGACGGCGACGAGCATCTCTACCCCGACGCGCCCGCCGTGGCGCGGGCAATCAGGGACGGCGAGCTGGCCCAAGCATCGAGCTTCAAGGTCACCGCGAAGCTCCGCCCGCTGGTGATCCTGCAGGACCGTCCGCGTGGCGTCCTGCCCGAGCACGCTGCGCTGAAGCTGACGCGCTTCACGAAGCTCGCCGCCGGCGATCAGCAGCGCGTTCGCGAGGGGCTGGAGCCAGCGCTCTTTCACCTGCCGTTCAACAAGGGCAAGTATGGGCTGACCCGGGAGAACGCGATCGATCTCAACTCGCTCGTGCGCATCCACCAGTCGGCGATTGTCACCAGCCCGGTCGGCCGCCTCGACGAGAACGAGATCGATGTTCTCGGGCGTCGTCTCGCCAGTTTTCTCGACATCGACCTACAGCCCGCCATCCGGGAAGGCGTCATCGAGCGCTGGGAGCAGCTCGTCGCCGCCCAACGGGTCCGCCGCGGGCGGTCGAGCTGACACCTGCTGCCACCGAGTGGCCGCTCGCGGAAGCCGTTACCGTGGCATGCTCAGACGCCCATCATATGCGTCGCCGCCAGCCCCGCCCACTCGCCGTAGGGCGCGAAGAAGGCGCGCACCTGCTCTTCGTCGGCGCAGGCGTGCGGGTTTCCCCTGCTCCGCAGGCGCCCCACGAGCTTTAGGAAACCGAGGTCGCCGGCCGGCACCTGGTCGTGGCGGCCCTGGCCGTGCAGCGCGAGCATCTCCACCGTCCACGGCCCGATGCCGGGGATCGCACGCAGCCGCCGCCACGTGCGCTCGTGATCGGCGCCATGCAGGTCGATCCGTCCCCGCGCGACTTCGCGGGCGACGCGCACGAGCGTGCGCGCCCGCGCGCCGCCGAGATCGAGCGACTGCAGCAGCGCCGGCGGGGTCGCCGCGAGCGCCGCCGGGCTAGGCACGTCGTGCAGGGGCCGACCCGCCCGGGCGCCGTTCACTGCGGCCCGCGGCCGCCATGCCCGCCCGCCGGAGGGCCCACGCCCGACCGCCGGGCGCGCGGCGAGCGCGTCATCCCAGCTGCGCCCCAGCCGCCACACGATCCGCCGCTCGATCGCCGCGGCGCGCTCGAACTCGATCAGCTGCTCGCACACCGCCCATGCAAGCGCCTCCCACGGCTCCGGCCGCCGGCGCACGCGCAACCACGGCCGCCGGCGCACCGACGCTCCTATCAGCTGGTCGTGTTCGAAGCGGCGGTGAAAGACGCGCAGGTCCTCGTCGACGCCGAGCGCGAAGCGCATCCGCGCGATCCCGTACGCCGCTGCCTCGGCGGTGGGAGCATGGGCTTCGAAGCGCACGCGATCGGCGGCCGGCTGCGCGACGCGCACCACCACCGGCAGCTCACCGCGGTGCAGGAGCCGTTCGAGCACGCCGTCCCGGCAGCGCAGCACCCCATCCACGCCGCCATGGCGCGGTAGCCGGAACGGCCACGGCGGTCGCACCTCCGCGAGCCGCCTCACGCCGAGGTCGACGCCGTCCTCCGGACACGACCCCGACCCGACGGTCCACGCGGACGCGGCGGCGCTAGTTGCGTCCACCGAGCAGGTGCACGTCGACCAGCAGCGAGCGACTGCCGACAATCTGCACGAGCTCGCCGACGCCACGCGAGCCGCGCCCACGGGCGGCGCGGGCTGCACGCCCCCCGCCCGCGCCGCGGACGAGTCCCCGCCGCGCACCGACGCGCACGAGCTCCCGGCGGCGGCGGCGGTGCGCGAGGCCGACCATCGCTGCGCCCGCGACGAAGCTCCCGGCGGCAACCGCCGCAGCCTGCACCACAGGCAGCACCGTGAGGGTATCCCCACGCGCGGGGAGCGCCCGCGAGGCCGGCGCCACCACTACGGCGTCGACTTCCTCGGTGTCGCCACCCACCGGCGGCGGCGTGTCAGGGTGGAGCGACTCGCGCACACGCCGCAGTGTACGGCGCGCCCCGGACCTCACGGCGCGGCGGCTGGGCGAACTGCCGCCGCACACGGCGAACACGCCCCCTGAGGCCGAGCGCCCGCCCTGGTGGTCCGGGAACGCGATCACCGGCCAAGGACGCGCGGCCCTAAGAACCTGTTTCATAATGATCGTAGGCGTCGCCAGCAGATGAT
>DATMMB010000129.1:0-2332 GCA_035569895.1 Solirubrobacteraceae bacterium
TGCGCGGGTCGGCGATCAGCGCGCGCGCGAACGCGATCAGCTGGCGTTGGCCGGCGGAGAGCTGGGAGCCGCGCTCGCCCACCTCGGTGTCATAGCCGCGCGGCAGCGCCGCGATGAACTCCTCGGCGCCGACCGCGCGCGCGGCGTCGTGGATCTGCGCGGTGGTGGCGTCGGGGCGGCCGAAGGCGATGTTCTCGGCGACGGTGCCGCTGAACAGGAACGCCTCCTGGGGAACGATTCCCATCTGCGCGCGCAGCGAGTGGCTGGTTATGTCGCGCAGGTCGTGGCCGTCCACCAGCACCCGCCCGTCGGTCGGGTCGTAGAAGCGGGCAACGAGCTTCGCCATTGTGGACTTGCCGGCGCCGGTGGCGCCCACCAGCGCGACCGTCTGGCCCGGGGGTACGTGGAGGTCGATCCGGTCGAGCGCCAGTACCTCTGCCGGCGACGCGCCGTCGCCGTTGGAAGTCGCCTCAGCCTCGCCGCCGTCCGTGCTCTCCGGCGCCAGCGCGGCAGCGCCGTGGCCGTTGGGGCTTGCGGTTGCCCGATGAGCCGCGGCGCCGTTGCCGGAACTCGCCGTGGTTGCGCTCTTACGCCGCCGCCGGCGCGGGTTGTAGGCGAAGGAGACCTCCTCGAAGCATACCTCGCCGCGGATCGGGCCGAGCGCGGGCGCGCCGAGGCGGTCCTCCAGGGTGGGTGGGGTGTCGAGCAGTTGGAAGATCTTCTCGAGTGCCGCCATGCCGGACTGGTAGGTCGTGTACAGCTGGGAGAGCTGCTGGATCGGTTCGAACAGGAACGCGAGCGTCGCCACGAACGCGACCACGGTGCCGGCGGTGATGTGGCCGGCGATCGCCTGGTAGCCGCCGTACAGCACGATCAGCGCGAGCGCTACGCCAGATAGCATTTCGACGGTGGGGAAGTAGGCGGCGTTGAGCCGCACCGTCACCATGTTGGCATCGCAGTTGTCGCGGTTGAACCGCGCGAACTGCGCCTCGTGGCGGGGCTCCTGGCCGAAGGAGCGCACGACGCGGATGCCCGACAGCGTCTCCTGCAGGTAGGCGGTGATCGCTCCGATCGTCTCACGGGTGCGCCGGAAGGCGCCCGCTGACACCAGCCGAAACCAGATCGAAAGGCCGGCCACGAACGGCACGATGCAGAACGTCAACAGCGCCAGCCCAGGGTCGAGGTAGAGCAGCACCGCGATCGCGCCGAACAGCGTCAGGCCGGCCTGCACGAGCGTCACCACCGAGTCGGTCACGAGGCTTTCCAGGGCCTCCACGTCGTTGGTGATGCGCGAGATCAGCACCCCCGCGGGGCGGCTCTCGTAGAAGCCGATCGGCTGGCGTTGCAGGTGGGTGAAGATGCGGATGCGCAGGTCGGCGAGCGCGCGCTGGCCGACGAGGCCGACGAGGTAGGTCTGCAGGTAGGTCATCGCCCACACCACCAACGCCGAGGCGAGGAACGCGAGCACCACCAGCACCAACGTATGCGTGTCGTGGCGCTCGATGCCTTCGTCGATCGCCACCTTGGCGAGCAGCGGCGGCGCCAGCGAGGCGGCGGTGCCGACGATCAGCGCCACGAGCATCGCGGCGACGCGCAGCCGATAGGGGCGCAGCAGTTCGAGCAGTCCACGGAGATTGCGCGCGCGGCTTTCCTTGCTCGCCCGCTCCCCATCCCATTGCTGCCCGCCGCGGGCAAAGCCCGGGCCGAGGCCGCGCCGGGCGGCGTTGACTCCACCACGGCCGCCGCCCATCCCACCTCCGCCGAAGCCGCCGGGGGGGCTCACAACGCCACCCCCCGCTCGCGCTCACAGGTCTCCTTCGTGAGGAACACATGCTCGGGCAGGCCCTTCTCGACGATCTCGCGGTACAGCTCGGACTCCTGCAGCAGTTCCGCGTGGTTGCCCTGCGCGATGATCCGCCCGCCGTCGAGCACGACGATCTCATCGGCCAGCGCGATCGTCGAGAGGCGGTGCGCGATCACGAACGTCGTGCGGCCCTCCATCGCCTCCGCGAGCGCCAGCTTGATGCTCTGCTCCGTGGAGGCGTCGACGGAGGAGGTGGCGTCGTCGAGCACGAGCACGCGCGGGTTGGCGAGCAGCGCGCGCGCTATCGCGATGCGCTGACGCTGGCCGCCGGAGACCGTCAGGCCGCGCTCGCCGATCTGGGTCTCATAGCCTTGGGGCAGGCGGGCGACGAAGTCGTTCGCCTGGGCACGGCGGGCAGCCGCTTCGATCTCTCCGATCGAGGTGTCCGGGCGGGCGTAGGCGATGTTCTCGGCGACTGACGCGGAGAACAGGAAGGGGTCGTCGCTGACCACCGCCACGGCGGAGCGC
>DATMMB010000130.1:0-3954 GCA_035569895.1 Solirubrobacteraceae bacterium
TGCCGTCAGCGCGGCCGTCCACCGCCGCCATCGCCACCGCCAAAAAGGTCTTGCCGGTGCCCGCCGGGCCAACGCCGAAGGTGATCGTGCGGTTGCGGATCGAGTCGACGTAGCGCTTCTGGTTGACGGTCTTCGGCGCGACGCGCAGCGAGCGGTGGCGCCACACCACGTCCTCCAGCACCTTTGCGGGGGACTCGTGCGCGTCGAGCGCGCCCGTCACCGCCGCGATCGTCCCCGGCCCGATCTGATGGCCGCGCGCGATCAGCTCCGAAAGCTCCCGCACCACCCGCTCGCCGGCGCGCATCTCCCCCTCGCCGCCGTCCAGCGTGAGCAGGTTGCCGCGCAGGAACACCCTGCACTCCAGGTGCCCCTCCAGCGCCCTCAGCACCGCATCCTGGCTGCCCGCCAGCTCCGCCGCGACTTCGCCCGGGAGCTCGATCTGGGTCCTCATCCCCGAGCGATCCGCGTCTTCAGCCGCCGAGCGCGGCACGCACCAGTCCTGACACGCGCTTGCCGTCAGCGCGGCCGTCCACCGCCGCCATCGCTGCCCCCATCGCCCTGCCCATGTCCCTCACCGACTCCGCGCCGCTGTCGCGCACCGCCCGCTCGACGATCTCGCGCAGCTGCGCGTCATCCAGCTCCGGCGGCAGATACCCAGCGATCAGCCGCGCCTCCGACTCCTCCGCCGCCGCCAGGTCGGCGCGGGCGCCCTCGCGGTAGGCCTCTGCGGCCTCCAGGCGGCGCTTGCGCTCGCGGCGCAACACCGCCAGCTCGTCGCCCGACCCCACCTTCGCGTCCTTCTGCAGCTCCGAGAGCACCATCCGCAGCGCGCCGACGCGCTCTTTCTCGCCCGCCTTCATCGCGATCGCCAGATCGCCCTTGAGCTGCTGTTCGATGCTCACCAGTGCGCCTTCAAGAATCGTTTGTCCTGGCTGGCGAGCGAAAACCAAGTCCAGCAAGGACGCAGACGCGAAGCTGTAGCAGCGCTACAGCAAGCGCCGAGGACGCCGCTCGACGCCGGCTTGCAGCCGCCAGACAGGGCAAAGGTTCGCAGAAGGGGCACTAGTGGTCGGCCAAGGATAGCCGCGGCGGGCACCCGCGCAGCGGCTGCCCGCACAGACCGTCCGCGTACAGCTCGCGCACGCGCACGTCCACCAGCTCGCCGGCTCTCGCCGCGCCCGCCGGCAGGTAGCAGCGCGTGTAGTCGGCGGTGTAGCCGGCGCACTGCGTCTCGGCGACCTTATCCACCAACACCCGCTCGCCGCCGCCGAGCTTCGCCGCGCGGTGGTGGCGCGAGCGCACCTCGGAGAGACCGCGCAGCTCGCGCGAGCGGCGCTTCTTCTCCTCCGGGGGCACCCTGTCGCCAAGCGCCTGCGCGACGGTGCCCGGTCGCGGCGAGTAGGAGAAGGCGTGCACTTTGCTGATGCCGGCCTCGCCCACCAGCGCCAGCGTGCGAGCGAACGCCGCCTCGTCCTCGTTCGGGAAGCCGACGATGATGTCGGTGGTGAGGTTCACTTGCGGCACCGCCTCGCGCAAGGTGGCGATCGCACGCAGGTACTCCGCGGCGGTGTAGTGGCGCCCCATCGCGCTCAGCACCCCGTCGTCGCCGGACTGCATCGGCACGTGCAGGTGCGGGCACACCTTCGGCTCCTCCCGCAGCGCCGCGATCAGCGAGTCGCGCACGTGGATCACCTCCACCGAGGAGAGTCGTACGCGCTCGACGCCCTCCACGTGCGCCGCCCGCACCATCAGCTCGCCCAGCTCCAGGCCCTCCTCCGGGTCGCGATAATCGCCGACGCTGATCCCCGTCATCACCACCTCCGGCTGGCCCTGCGCCACGCGGGCGCTCACCTCCTCCAGCACGGCGCTCGCCGGCCGCGAGCGGGCGCGGCCGCGCACCGTCGGGATGATGCAGTAGGCGCAGTGACAGTCGCACCCGTCCTGCACCATCACGAACCCGCGCGTGCGCGCCGCCGCCGAGGAGGGGGCCTCCAGCAGCGAGCGTCGCGGCGGGGCGGCGCCGCGGTGGGGTGCGGAGTGCGCAGAGGGGTGCGAGAGGACCGATATGGAGGAAGAAGCCGAGGGGGCGGGTGGGCCGGCCGCGCGCCGCGACCTGCCGACCAGCGGCTCGTGCTCGAGGTCCGCGCACGCCCCGAGCGCGCCGGCCATCGCCTGCGCCACCTCCTCGGCGGTGCCCGTGAACGGCCTCACCGCGTGGTCGATCTGCGCGAACTGCGCGGCGCGCAGATTCACCGCGCAGCCGCTCACATACACCTCGCGCGCGCGCTTTAGCGAGCGGCGCACCGACTGGCGCGACTTCGCCTCCGCCTCGCCGGTGATGCAGCAGGTGTTGATCACATGCAGCTCCGCCTCCTCCTCGCAAGCCTCTTCATGCCCCGCCTCCAGCAGGCTTTTGCGCGCGAGCATCGCGTCCGCGTGGGACGCCTTGCAGCCGAGGAACTTCACCGCGAAACGCATGTCGGCGCAGCGTAGCGCCGCGGTGGACGCCGTGGGATGCACAGCTGTGCGCGACGGCGGGGCATGGATGCCCCAGCCCACGCCCGGAGCCACCGCCCCGCCGCTCACGCGGACGATCCCCAACCCAACCTAATAGGGTGCCCGCGTGGACCCCTCGCTGTATGCTGACGCGCTCGCGCCGTTCCTCACCGAAGCGCAGGGGCTGCAGCCCGCCGGCGCAGAGGTGTTCGACTGCCACACCCACCTCGGTCTCGACGAGGACGGACGCTCGCTGACGCTGCCGGAGCTGCTCGCCCAGCTGGATGACGCCGGCGCGCGGCGGGCGTGCGTCTTCCCGCTGCACGACCCCGAGCGCCGCCCCGCCTACCGCGTGCCCAACGACCGCGTGCTTGGCTGGGCGGCGGAAAGCGAAGGGCGGCTGATCCCCTTCTGCCGGCTCGACCCCTTCGACGACCCGGTGCCCGAGGCCGAGCGCTGTCTGGCGGCGGGCGCGCGCGGGATCAAGCTGCACCCCCGCGCCCAGGAGTTCGCCTTCGACGGGCGCGAGCTGCAGGGGATCTTCGCGGTCGCCGAGCAGGCGCGCGTGCCGATCCTGATCCACGCCGGCCGCGGCCTGCCGCCGATCGCCGAGGGCCTCGCCGAGCTGGCGCTGCGTCACCCCGAGGTGGTGCTGATCCTCGCGCACGGCGCGATCTGCGACCAGGGCACGCTCACCTCGATGCTCGCCGACCACCCCGGCGTGCTGTACGACACCTCCTGCTTCTTCGGGCTCGACGTCGTCCAGCTATTCGCCCGCGCGCCCGCCGAGCGGATCGTGTTCGCCTCCGACCCGCCCTACGGCCGCACCCAGAGCGGCCTCTACCTGGCGCTGCGCACTGCCGTCCACGCCGGCCTGGAGGAGTCCGCGCTGCGCGGGGTGCTCGGGGAGACGATCGCGTGTCTGTTCGACGGTCGCGGCCTGCCGCCGGCGACGCCCCCGCGGCGCGGACCCTCGATCACCCTTTCAGGGCGCCTCGCGCGCGTGTACGGCTACGGCAGCCTCGCCGGTCCCGCGCTGTTCGCGGGCGTCCCCGAGCAGGCTTTGGCGATGCTCGAAATGGCGCTCGCCGCCTGCCGCGACCCCGATCCCGGGGACGACGGCGAGGCGCTCGAGACGATCGGCGCCGCCTTGTCGGCCGCCTGCGCGCTCCTGCAGAGCGACGGCGGCGTGCGGCCCGCGATCGATTTGATCTTCCGCGCGATGGCGCGCGCGGTCACCGAGGTGCCGCAGGGCGAGAGCGCCTGAGCCACGCCGCGGCCCACTCGCCGCTGACTCGGCGCTCGTGCTCGCGCAAGCACAAACGCATCCTGAAGGCCTCCACAACCTCATCTACCTCTTCTGCGAGCAGCCCACCGACGATCAGGTCGCCCGGCGGAATGTGAATCGAGCGGGCGAGGTCCAACAGCAGCGGCCGCAACAGATTCGCCACCAGCACC
>DATMMB010000131.1:0-8444 GCA_035569895.1 Solirubrobacteraceae bacterium
CGCGCCGGCGCACGCCAGCGGAGCGACCCCCTCGGGACCCTGCACGGCGTCGGCAACCACCACGTCGCCCACGTCGCTGTGCTCATCCAGCGCGCCGCCGAAGCCCATCACCAGCAGGGCGGCACCCGGCCGCACGCGCAGCGCCGGCGCGATCGCCTGCGAGCGGCGCGGGCCCATGCCGGTGCGCTGCACCCGCGCGGTGGACGACCGTGAACGCAGCCCGGCGGCGATCGCCCACGCCTCCAGGCGCAGCGGCGCGGCGATCAGCAGCTCGCTCACCGGCCCATCGCCGCAGCTGCCGAGGGCGCACCCGCGTCCCACCCGGCGCCCGACCGCTCGATCCCAACCGTCGCGAGCGCACAGCGCGCCGCGGCATGCCCGCTCAGCACCGCGCTCTCCAGCGTCGCCGGCCAGCCGGTGTCCGTCCAGGCGCCGGCGAGGATGAGACCGGGTACGGCCGTGCGCGGCCCCGGGCGCAGCGCGCCGACGCCCGGCTCGGCGCGCAGCGTGGCGGCGTGCTCGCGCGTGGCGAAGAAGCGCTCCACGCGAGCCTCGCGGGCGCGCGGGAAGAGGTCGGCGAGCGCCGGCAGGTAGCGCTCGCGCAGCGCTTCGACGCCCATGCCCATCTCCTCGTCGGCGCCCGATTGCGAGAGCGCGAGGTATTGACGGCCCTCCCCCGCAGCCGCCGACTCGGTGCGGTCGAACACGTATTGCACCGGCGACTCCACGCCGCCGACGAACGGCTGCTCGCACACCCTGCGGTCATACACCACGTGAATGTTGACGATCGGCGTGTCGTGCAGCGCCTGCGCGCGTGCCGCCGCGTCCGCGTCGAGCCGCTCGACCAGCTCCGCCGCGCGGGCGCGGGGCAACGCGACGATCACCGCGTCGGCGTCCACACGCTCGCTCCCACCACGCCACACAGCCGTCTCCTCCTCGCTCACAGGCCCGCCCCGATCGTCCCACACAGCCGTCCCCTCCTCGCCCTCACGCTTGCTTGCGGCGTGCCGGGGGCCCGCTTGCGAATCGGCGGCGCGGGCACGGGCGGTGCATCCTCCCTCCCTCCCCTCCTCCCCCTCTCCCGTCCCGCCGCGCCGCCAGATCGCGAAGCGCCCGCCGCCCGCGGTCACGCGCTCCACTCCCCACCCCAGCCGCACCTCCACCCCCGCTTCCCGTAGAGCGCGCTGCGCCGGCTCGTCGACGATCTCGCTCTGCGGGCGGCGGTGCAAGCCGATGTCGCCAGCGTCGGCGCGCTCCAGCAGGCCGCGCTTGAACACGAACGCCGCCAGCGCCAGCGAGGCACGGTCGGCCGGCAGGTTGAGCGCGGGCAGCGCGATCAGGTCCCACAGAACGGCGATCGCGCGCGGGCTCTGGCCGTGGGCGGCCAGCCACGCGCCGAGTGTCTGGCGGTCGAGCGCGGGGTCGCGGAGGTCGAGGCGACCGAGGGCGAATGCTGCACGGGCGGCGAGGAGGCGCTCGCGCACGGTGAGCACGTCGTAGCGCAACAGCGTGCCCGCCAGGTGCAACGGCGCCGGCAGGCTGGAACGGCGCAGCACGCTCACCTCGCCGCCGGGGCGCACCAGCGGCAGCTCGAAGCGCGGCTGCAGCCACACCTCGGAGTCACTGCCCAGCCGCGCCAGCAGCGCGCGGTAGGCGGCGAAGCAGCGCAGGAACACATGCTGGCCGTTGTCGATTTGCAGGCCGTCACGCGCGAACGAGTACACCGCCCCGCCGAGGCGCGGGCGCACCTCCAGCAGCGTCACGCGCGCGCCGGCGTCGGCACAGTCGAGCGCGGCGGCGATCCCCGCCAGGCCGCCGCCGATCACCGCCACGTCAGCGGCACCCATAGGCCCTCCGGGGCGGCCACTGGGCAGGCGAGGCGTCGATCGGAGCCCACCCACTCTCGTGGCGGGCCGATGCGCACGCGAGCGACCGACGACCAACCATCGCGCTGGCCGAAACGGGGGCGCGAGCCAAAGGCGAGTGTCTCCCGGCTTCGGTCAAGCGTCGTCCTGGAGGCGTTCGGCGGGGTGGCGTTCGGGGATGCCCTTGCCGAGCAGCGCGCGCACCGCCACCCACGCCTTCTCGCGTTTGCCCAGCCGCGTGCGCCGCGCGAGCGCGCGGTCGGGTCGCTCCTCGATGCGCCGCAGCAGGCGCCAGTAGATGCCCGCCATCGCCAGCACGCATGCGGCGCTGCGGCGGTCCAGGCGTCCCACGAGCTCCATGCCGCGGTGGAAGAAGTCGCGCGCGTGCAGGCAGTGGAAGCGGATCAGCGCATACAGCTGACCGACGTCGCCGCCTTCGAAGCCCTCCACCATCGCCCGTTCGGCGTAGCTCGCCTCGCGCATCAGCGCCTGCAGCGCGGGGGCGTCGAGGGGGGCGTCGTCGTGCAGGTGGTAGCGCACGAGGTCTTTCGCCGGCAGATACACCCTGCCACGTTCGGCGTCTTCGCGCAGGTCGCGCACGATGTTCGCCAGCTGCAGCGCCACGCCGAGGTCGTCGGCCAGCTCGCTCGCCGGCCGGCCGGTTTTGTCGGGCGCCCAGCCGACGGGCTCGGTCGTCGCAACGCGCCCCGCCCCCCCGCCCGGCGGGGCGGGGCGCGCGCCGAAGATCGCCAGGCACAGCCGCCCGATCGAGCCGGCGACGCGGCGGCAGTACAGCTCGAGCTCCCCGAAGTCGGCGTAGGCGGTGCCGCGCACGTCCATCCGCACCCCTTCAACCAGGTCGCTCATCGCGTCCGCAGGCAGCGCGAAGCGGGCGGCGGCGTCGGCCAGCGCCGCCACCACGGGGTCGGGATCGTCCGCACGCATGTTGCTCAACGCCCGCTCGACCTCCTGCAGACGGCGCAGCTTCTCCGCCGCCGGCAGCGTGCCGTCGCCGATGTCGTCGACGCGGCGCGCCCACGCATATATGGCGCACATCGCGCGGCGCTTGGGGGCGGGCAGCAGGCGGATGCCGTAGTAGAAGTTGCCTGCCGCCGCGCGCGTGATCGACTCGCACTGGCGGTATGCCTGCTCGGTGTGCGACTCGGCGGTGCTCATCGGCGCGCCCTCCCGCCGCTCCGCCCGGAGACCCGCCGGCTGGGCGAGCATCGGGGGAGCCCTGGCCGGTGGCGCCGCGCCGCGCTCACCCGCGCCGCCCGGTCAGCAAGCAAGCGAGCGCGAGACCCCGCCGCGCGCGCGAGGCCCGTGGTGGGCCGGCGAGCACGTCGAAGTCGGCACGCTCGATCGCGTCCAGCGCCGCCAGCCCGCCGGCGGCAAACCCTGCGACCGCCAGGCGCTCGCGGCCGCGCAGCATGCCGACCAGCGCCAGCCCTTCACACAGCAGCGCGCGTGTGCGCGCGGCCTCGAAGACGATCAGCCCGCGTACGCGCCAGCCGGCGTGCGGCTCGGCGAGGTCGGCCTCGCTGCACCCGAACCGCTCGCGGTCCTCCGCCGGCAGGTAGATGCGCTCGGCGCGCAGGTCCTCGGCGACATCCTGCCAGTGCTCGACCAGCTGCAGCGCCGTGCAGATCCTGTCGGATCGGGCGATGCGCTCAGGGGTGGCGTGTCCAAACACGCCCAGCACCAGCTCGCCCACCGGATCGGCTGAGAGGTGGCAGTAGCCGAGCAGCTGCTCCCAGGTGTCATAACGGGTCACCCGCTGGTCGACCCGGTTGGCCTTGATCAGCCGCGTGAACGGCTCTCGGGCCAGCCCGCATTCGCGAATCGTCGCCTGCAATCGCACCAGCAGCGGATGGCGCGCCTCGCCGGCGTAGGCGCGCTCCAGCTCGGCCTCCAGCCAGTCGAGCGCCGCCAGCTTGTCTGGAGGCCCGCCCACCCCGCCCGCCCCGGCGTCGCCCAGCTCGTCCACCAGCCGCGCAAAGCCGTACAGCGCGAGCAGGTGCTCCCTCGCGCGGCGCGGCAACAGGCGGCTGGCGACGGGGAAGTTCTCGCCGCTCGCCCGTGCCATCACCGCCGCGGGGGCGGGCAAGCCGGATGGCTGCTCGGATGCGGAGGATGGGTGGGGCGGTGACACGATCGAAACGGCGGGCGCCGGCGCCTCCCAGCTTGCGCGGCCCGCCGCCGCGGTGCTCACTCCGCCCCCTCCACCCCCGCGCAGCGGCCGAGCGCCATGATCGGGAAGGTGAGGCGGTAGAGGTGGTAGTTGATGTAGTAGTCGGATGGAAACCCGGTGCCGGTGTACTGCGGCTCATCCCAACTGCCGTCGGGGCGCTGGGTGGCGATCAGCCACTCCACGCCGCGCGCGAGCGCCGGGCAGCGCTCGATCCGCTCGCCGGCGGCGTGCAGCGCGAGCAGCGCCCACGCGGTCTGCGAGGCGGTCGAGTCTCCCCTGCCGATCCACTCCGGGTCGTCGTAGGAGCGCGGGTCCTCGCCCCAGCCGCCGTCGTCGTTCTGGTGCTCGGTGAGCCACGCCACGGCGCGGCGGATCGGCTCCTCCTCGGGCGCGAGTCCCATCGCGGCGAGCGCCGGCAGCGCCGCGCCGGTGCCGTACACGTGATTGACGCCCCAGCGGCCAAACCATGAGCCGCCCGGCTCCTGCTGCTCGAGCAGCCAGCGTAGGCCGGCGTGCGCCGCTTCGCTGTCGGCGCGGCCGACCGCGGCGAGCATCTCCAGCGTGTGCGCGGTCACGTCGGCGCTCGGCTCGTCGATCACCTCGCCGAAGTCGAGGAACGGGATCGCGCGCACGAGCGCACGGGTGTTGTCGGCGTCGAACGCGCCCCAGCCGCCGCCCTCGCTCTGCATCCCCTCCACCCACTCCACGGCGCGGTCGATCGCGTCCTGCACCCGTTCGCGCGTCCCCTGCGCGGCGACGGCGGGCCCCACCCCTTCGAGGCGCCGCCGGTGGCGGTGGGCGCGGCGGGTCTGCTCCGGTTCCAGGTCGATCGTGCGCAGCAGCGCGAGCACCACCTCGGCGGTGTCGTCGACATCGGGGTAGTTGTCGTTCTCGAACTCGAACGCCCACCCGCCCGGGTGAAGCTCCGGGCGCGCCGCCGCCCAGTCGCCCTGCAGCCGCACCTCCTCGCCGAGCAGCCACGCGGCGGCGCGGGCGAGCCCCGGGTGCTCGGCCGCCACGCCCGCGTCGCCGAGCGCGACGATCGCGAGCGCGGTGTCCCACACCGGCGACTGGCACGCTTCCAGGCGCCGGCTGGGAGTGGGCGGGGTACCCGGTGAACGCGAGGGCTGTGGACGGGAGGGCGCCGCGCCGTTGGTGTCGCCGCGGTCCTCCACCATGAAGCGGTCGATCCCTTCGATGCCGCGGCGCATCACCGGGTGATCGAGCGGGTAGCCGCCGAGGTGGAGCGCCATCAGCGAGTACACCCACGGCGGCTGGATCCCGCCCCACGAGCCGTCGGCCTCCTGGCGGCGCACGATCCACGCCTCCGCGCGCGCGATCGCCTGGCGGCGCAGCGCGGGCAGCGGGTGACGCTCGTACGCGCGCAGCGCCGTGTCCAGGCGCCCCAGCCAGCGGCCGGCCCGCGCGGCGGCCCGCGGCGAGGAGACCTCCAGCAAGGCGCGCACGCCGTGCGCGGCGGGCGCCGCCGGGCGCGCCGGGCGGGTGCCGGGATCGGGCGCGCCTGCGGAGCGGTCGGCGATCCACGGTCGCGGGCCGTGCAGCTCGCGCAGGTCGAACGGCAGCGGCTTTTTCGGACGGCGCGCCATCACCAGCGAGAGCGCCACGATCGTCTGACGTGCCCAGCAGCCGAAGTCGTAGATGTTGAGCGGCACCCACTCCGGCAGCAGCACGAGCTCCGGCGGCAGCGCCGGGATCCGCTCCCACGGCCACAGCCCGAACAGCGCCAGCCACACGTGCGTGAACACGCGCGCGTGCTCCAGCCCGCCCTGCGCGCGCACCCACTCCGCCGCGGTGCGCATGTGCCGCGCGTCCGCCGGTTCGCCTGCGAGGCGCAGCGCCCAGTAGGCCTCGATCGTCGTCGAAAGCTCGCCGGGGCCGCCGTGGAAGTTGGCCCACGTGCCGTCGGGGCGCTGCTGGGAGCGGATCCACGCGGCCGAGCGCTCGGTCTCGGGGGCGGTGCGAATCCCGAGGAACTCGCGCAGCAGCATGTCCTCGGCATCCATCGTCACGTTGGTCTGCAGCTCGCCGCGCCACCATCCCTCCTCGCTCTGCAGCGCAAGCAGGTGCTCGCGGGCGCGCTCCAGGGCGCTCCGAACCTCGCTGCGGGTGGTGGCGATGCTCGGCATGGGCGACAACCTATTCCTTTTCACCTGTGACCAGAACCTCCGGGCGGCCTTCCGCGATCACGTGCGCGCGCAGCTGCGCCTCGGAGACGACACGCGGCGTGGGCGCGAGGAATCGGTAGAGCAGCATCCCGTTGATGTCCCGGCGCCGCACGAGGTGGAAGCCCGGTGCCGGCGGCTGTCCGGCACCCGTGAGCAGCGGCGCGTAGCCGGTCTCGTCGATTTCACTCACCCTTACCACCGTGCCCCGGCGCAGGTTACGCAGCGGCGGCAGGTAGTACTCCAGCGGCGCCGCCCCCAACTCGACGGTGGTGATCGCGCGCGAACGCACGGGGTGGCCGATCGCGCGGGCAAGGCCGCGCCAGTCGCCGCGCTGCAGGCGCGGGCTGAGATCGACGTCGACGCTGAGCGCGGCGAACGTCACCGCGATCACGCCGACCAGCGCGAGGCCGACGCGGCCGGTGCGCCGGCCAGCCGCGATCACCGTGATGCCGGCGGTGAGCGGGATCATCGCCGCGACCGCGTTGCGCGGCGCGAGGTAGTCGGCCCCGAGCAGCGCGAGCGCCAGCGGGAGCAGCACGCCGCAGGCGGCGAGGCCCAGCGACAGCAGCGCCGCCTCGCTCTCGCGCGGGGTGAGCACGCGCCACAGGCCATACCCGACCGCGGCGATGATCTCCAGTGCGACCAGCAGCTCGATGGCATGGCCGAGCGGCGCCCCGGAGTAGCCCGTGAGGTAGTACTGCGGGATCGTTTCCAGGCGGCTCGCGAGCGCCCACGCGCCGATCCACTGCGTGCCGTGCCCGCCCTGCGCGAGCGCCAGCGGGATCAGCGCGAGGCCGACCAGGCCGATCGCCGCGGAGGCCGCGAACGCGCCGGCCGGCGGCGAGGAGCGCCTGTCCTTTGCACCCGCGGGAGGCGGTGCGCCGGCGGCAATCGCCCAATCGTCAGCGGCGGTGCGGCGGGAACCGGCACGGCGGGGGCGCAGCAGCCATAGGCACATCGGCGCCAGCAGAAACACGGCGAAGTAATGCGTCGCCAGCGCCGCCGCGCCGCTCGCGGCAAAGGCGCCCAGCCGGTGGGGCGTCGGCTGGGCGTCGGCGCGCAGCCAGCACCACATCGCCAGCGCGATCAGCGCGACGAACAGACCATACGCACGCGCCTCCTGCGAGTACCACCCGAACAGCGGGTTGAACGCAACCAGCGCTGCGGTAGCGATCGCCGCGCGTTTCCCCGTCAGCTCCATGCCGATTCCCCATGCGAACGCGACCGTGGCGATCCCCGCAAGCGCTGAGGGCAATCGCAACGCCACCTCGTCGGTGCCGAACAGCCGCGACCACCCCCAAATCAGCACGTACCAGAGGGGCGGCGTGTTTTCGCGGTGCACCACCGAGCGCAGTGTCGCGATCAGCGAGGGGTGCAGCGCGTGCACTGGCACATACGCCTCGTCGTACCAGAAGCTCTGCAAATCGAGCGTGCTCAGGCGCAGCGCCGCAGCGAGGATCAGCAGGGCCGCAAGCGGCCACCACCGCGATCTGAACAAAGAGGGGCCCGGCCGCGCCACCCTCTAGGCATCCGTCAACGGTTCGTCAGGGGCACCCGGCGGCGTCGGCAGGCCACAGAGGCTTTCGCGCACCGCCGTCCCCCAACAGGCGTAGCGGTTGAGGCGCTTGTCCTGGAAATACGGCGGCAGGTAGAAGCCCCCCTTGGCGGCACGCATCCCGTGCACCGTCGGGCCAGTCATGATCAGGCAAACCTGCGGCAGCGTCCCCGGCGGGCCTTCGCCAATGTTGCCGCACAGCACGTCGCGCGTGGTGTAGTGGACGAGATCCTGTTCGATCGAGATGTTCTTCACGGCGTGGGCCGGGTAGACCCGACCGACGATCTGCCGCCACGTGCGCAGGTCGACGCTGAGCCGTTCGTTGACGTGCACCTGACGCACCACGTCGTTGACCACCACCACCGCCAGCAGCAAGAACGCGAGCACCAGCAGCGTGGACTCCACCCGGCGCAGGTCGCCGCGGCCGCGGCGCTCCTCGTCGCGCGGGCGCAGCCACTCGGGCAGGCGCTGCCGGCGATCGGGCGGCTGTGCGGTGGGAGCGGCGGCGCTCATGTCACCGGCGAGAACAGCGGCGCGGTTTGGTGGATGACGAACAGGCCTTGCACGGCGAGCGTGGCGATCAACAGGCGCCGGTCGCGCGCCACCACCGCCAGCGGCAGCGTCCACAGCGTGTACCACGCCAGCAG
>DATMMB010000132.1:0-4698 GCA_035569895.1 Solirubrobacteraceae bacterium
GCCTTGGTCTTGGGCTCGACCGCGATCTCGATGACGGGATCGGGGAACTCCATCTTCTCCAGCACCACGGGATGGGCGGGATCGCAGAGCGTTTCGCCGGTGGTGGTGTTCTTGAGGCCCGCGAGCGCCACGATGTCGCCGGCGCGCGCCTCCTTGATGTCCTCGCGATGGTTCGCATGCATCTGCAGCATGCGGCCGATCCGCTCGCGGTTGTCCTTGACCGAGTTCAGCGCGGAGGAGCCCGCGGTCAGCACGCCCGAATAAATCCGCGCGAAGGTGAGCGAGCCCACGAAGGGATCGGTCATGATCTTGAAGGCGAGGGCCGCGAAGGGCTCGTCGTCCGAGGCTTTGCGCGTGATCGGCTCGTCGGTCCCCATCTTGACGCCCTTGATCGGGGGGACGTCGAGCGGAGACGGCAGGAAGTCGACGACGGCATCGAGCAGCGGCTGCACGCCCTTGTTCTTGAAGGCGGCGCCGCAGAGCACCGGCACGAAGGCGTAGGAGATCGTGCCCTTGCGGATGCACTTCTTAAGCGTCTCGGCGTCGGGCTCGGTGCCGGCGAGATAGGCCTCGAGCGCGGCATCGTCCTGCTCGACCGCCGCCTCGACCAGCTTGTGCCGGTAATCGGCCGCCGTCGCGCGAAGCGTGTCGGAGATGTCGACCACGTCGAATTGCGCGCCGAGCGTGTCCTCCGTCCAGCGGATCTCCTTCATGTTGACGAGATCCACCACGCCCACGAAGTCGCTCTCCACGCCGATCGGCAGCTGGCAGACCAGCGGCAGCGCGCCCAGCCGGTCCTTGATCATGTCGACGCAGCGCTCGAAGTTGGCGCCGATGCGGTCCATCTTGTTGACGAAGCAGATCCGCGGCACGCCGTACTTGTCGGCCTGGCGCCAAACCGTCTCGGATTGCGGCTCGACGCCGGCGACTGCGTCGAACACCGTGACCGCGCCGTCGAGCACGCGCAGGCTGCGCTCGACCTCGATGGTGAAGTCAACGTGGCCGGGCGTGTCGATGATGTTGATGCGGTGGTCGTGCCAGAAGCAGGTGGTGGCGGCGGAGGTGATGGTGATGCCGCGCTCCTGCTCCTGCTCCATCCAGTCCATCGTGGCAGCACCCTCGTGGACCTCGCCGATCTTGTAGGTGCGGCCGGTGTAATAGAGGACGCGCTCGGTCGTCGTGGTCTTGCCGGCATCGATGTGGGCCATGATGCCGATGTTGCGATATCGCTCGAGGGGTGTGGTGCGGGGCATGGGAAACTCCGGAGGGCGCGAACCTGGGCCTTACCAGCGGTAGTGAGAGAAGGCCTTGTTCGCGTCGGCCATACGATGGGTGTCCTCCCGCTTCTTCACGGCGGTGCCGCGGTTGTTCGCGGCATCAAGCAGTTCCCCCGACAGTCTTTCTTGCATGGTGTGCTCCGAGCGGGAGCGCGCGGCGCCGATGAGCCAGCGGATCGCCAGCGCCTGGCCGCGCTCTGGGCGCACTTCGACCGGCACCTGGTATGTTGCACCGCCGACGCGGCGCGAGCGCACCTCGACCGCGGGCCGAACGTTGGTGAGCGCGTCGTGGAAGATCCGGATCGGATCCTGGCCCGAGCGCTTGGAGATCCGCTCGAAGGCGCCGTAGACGATGGTCTCGGTCACCGATTTCTTGCCCTGGTACATTAGGCAGTTCATGAATTTGGTCACCACGGGGTCCGCGAACTTGGCGTCCGGCAGCACTTCCCGCTTGACCGCGGCGCGACGACGCGACATGGGCTTCCCCTTCCCTTACTTCGGCCGCTTGGCGCCGTATTTCGAGCGCCGCTGGTGCCGGTCCTTGACGCCTTGGGTGTCGAGGGTGCCGCGGATGATGTGATAGCGCACGCCCGGCAGGTCCTTCACGCGCCCGCCGCGGATCATCACCACCGAGTGCTCCTGCAGATTGTGCCCGATGCCGGGGATGTAGCTCGTCACCTCGAAGCCGTTGGTGAGCCGCACGCGCGCGACCTTGCGCAGCGCCGAGTTCGGCTTTTTCGGCGTCGTGATGTAGACGCGCGTGCAGACGCCGCGCTTCTGCGGGCTCGACTGCAGCGCCGGCACTTTGTTGCGCGCGGCTTGTGGCCGACGCGCGCGGCGGATGAGCTGGTTGATCGTCGGCATCGCTCGCGACCTCGTTCAAGCAATAACGCCGCGCGACGTGCCCTTTGCACCGCCGCCACGGTTTGCTGGGAATGATCCCCAAAATAATGCGCCGTCTTACAAAGGCGCCGGGCCACCGACGTCGATTACTGGGCTGCGTCTAGGATGACCTGCTACCGCCAGCCCTCTTCAAGAGTGCGCGGATACTAGTGACCGACCCCAGGGCCGTCAAGCCGTATCGCGCGGGCGAAGGCCCGGAGATTCCAGGGGAAGTTCGCCGCGAGGGCGCGGCGCGCCTCAGGCCTTGGGCCGCTCTCCGCCCTCCGGTCCATAGAAGGCGACCCAGGTCTCGAGATCATCGCTGAAATCCTCGAACCGGTGCTCAGCACCGGCCGGCACGAAGATGAGGTCGCCGGGCCCGAAGGGCGTGCGCTCGCCGTCGCGGAAGAACCGGCCGCGGCCATGGATGACGACATAGACCTCGTCGCGCGTGTGCGGGGTCTGCTCGTCGCGGCCCCGCGGCGCATAGAACCGGATCTCCAGGCTGCCATGGGTCAGGAGCTCCGCCGAGCGCCGGCCGGCCGGGATCGGCGCTTTCCGCCCTTCGACGAGCGAAATCACGGTCTTGGCGCGGGCGGCGGTCATGGTGGCCTCCTAGGGGCGAAACCCAACTCAGGCCGAGAGACTAGCCCCCTGCCACTGGCGCCGTGGAGTGTTTTCTTGTCCTCGGGACAAGGCAGAAAAAAGGGGCCGGACGAGCCGGCCCCTTCGTTCCGTTCCGTGCGCCCCAGATCAAGCGATCTTCTGGTCCGCCTCGAGCGCCGGCGGCGTGCCCGGGCTCTCGGCCGCGGCGAGCGCCGCGAGCTCCCGGTCCCGCTCGGCGGCGAGCTGGCGCCACCGTGCCATGACGCTGCCGGTGCCCGCCGGGATAAGCCGGCCCACGATGACGTTCTCCTTGAGGCCGGCAAGCCCGTCGATCCGGCCCGACACCGCCGCCTCCGTGAGCACGCGCGTCGTCTCTTGGAACGACGCCGCCGAGATGAAGGAGCTGGTCTGCAGGCTCGCCTTGGTGATGCCCTGCAGCACGGGATGCGCGAGCGCAGGCTTGCCGCCGTCGCGTTCCACCTTGGCGTTCTCCTCCTCGAATTCGGCGCGGTCGATCTGCTCGCCGACCAGGAAGGTGCTGTCGCCGGCGTCCTCGATCTCCACCTTCTGCAGCATCTGCCGAACGATCACCTCGATGTGCTTGTCGTTGATCGCGACGCCCTGCAGGCGATAAACCTGCTGGATCTCGTTGACGAGGTACGCCGCGAGCTCCTTCTCACCCTTCACGCGAAGGATGTCGTGCGGGTTCGCCGGCCCATCCATCAGCGGCTCGCCCGCGCGGACGCGGTCGCCCGGCTGAACCTGGATGTGCTTCCCCTTCGCGATGAGGTACTCGCGCGCCTGGTCGGTGAGCGTCTTCCCCTCGTGGGAGAACGGCGTGATCACGACCTTGCGCTTCCCCTTCGTGTCCTTCCCGAACGAGACCTCGCCGTCGATCTCCGCGATGATGGCGTGGTCCTTCGGCTTCCGCGCTTCGAAGAGCTCGGCGACGCGCGGGAGACCGCCCGTGATGTCCTGCGTCTTCGTCGTCTCGCGCGGAATCTTGGAGAGGACTTCGCCGGCGTCGAGGAGGTCCCCGTCCTGGACGACGATGTTCGCGCCGACCGGAAGGAGGTAACGCGCCTCGAGCGTCGAGTTCGGGAGCTTGAGCGTCTCCCCCGTCTTGGGATCCTTCAGCGAGATACGCGGGCGGAGGTCCGCCGCGCGCGACTCGATGACGACCTTGCGCGAGAGGCCGGTGACCTCGTCGAGCTTCTCCACCATCGTGACGCCTTCGACGATGTCGCCGAACTTCGCGATGCCGGAGACCTCGGTGAGGATCGGCATGGCGAAGGCGTCCCACTCGGCGAGGAGCTGGCCGGCCTTGACCTTGTCGTTCTCCTTCACCTTCAGGATGGCGCCGTACACGAGCCGGTGGTGCTCGCGCTCGCGGCCGGTGTCGTCCACGATGATGACCTCGCCGTGGCGGTTCATCACGCTGACGGTGCCGTCGCGCTTGGTGGCGATGTTCGCGTTGCGGATGCGAACGAAGCCTTCGTTGCGCGCCTCGAGCGAGCTCTGCTCGATCTTGCCGCGCGCGGCCGCTCCACCGATGTGGAAGGTCCGCATCGTGAGCTGCGTTCCCGGCTCGCCGATCGACTGGCTGGCGATGATACCCACCGCTTCGCCGATGTTGACCTTGTAGCCGCGGGCGAGATCTCGTCCGTAGCAGCGGGCGCAGATGCCGCGCTTCACCGCGCAGGTGAGCACGGAGCGAATGACGACCTCCTCGATGCCCGAGTCCTCGATCTTCATGACGAGGGCTTCGTCCAGCTCCGTGTTGTGCGGAACCAGGACCTCGCCCGTCAGCGGATCGACGACGTCTTCGAGCACCACGCGGCCGAGGATGCGATCCCCGAGCGGCTGGATGACCTCGCCGGCGTCCTCGAGCTTCGTGACCCGGATGCCGTCGAGCGTCCCGCAGTCGAACTCC
>DATMMB010000133.1:0-9104 GCA_035569895.1 Solirubrobacteraceae bacterium
TACTACGCGGGGGCGAACGCCTCGGCGGCGGTGCTCAACACCAACCTCTGCACCGCGGTGGTGATGATGGTGTGGATCGGTTGGGACTACATCTATCGCGACAAGCCGTCGATGATCGGGGCGGTCAACGGCATGATCACCGGCCTCGTCGGGATCACGCCGGCGGCCGGGTTTGTCAACGGGTGGGGCGCGATCATCATCGGCATCGTCGACTCGACGATCGTGTGGATGGCGATCCGCTACCTCAGCCGCACGCGCCCGTTCCGCAACGTCGACGACACGCTCGGTGTGATCTACACCCACGGGATCGCGGGACTGGCGGGAGGTCTGCTGGTTGGGCTGCTCGCCGACCCCGCCGTCGTCGAGTACATCGGCGTGAAAGGGGCAGCCAACCTGCCGGGAGCAGGGGGGCTGCTCATCACCGGCAGCTGGAAACTCCTGCGCTGGCAGGCTGAGGCCGGCGCGTGGGTGATCGCTTACACCGCCGTGGTGACGTTTATCATCCTCAAGGTAGTCGGCATCTTCCTCCCGTTGCGGCTCACCGACGAGGAACTGGAGATCGGCGATCACGCGATCCACGGCAACGAGGTGTACCCCTCGGATGTGCCCACCCTTGGGGGTCCGCATCCGCCGACGTGGCAGCCGACGCCGGCGGCGGTGGGCGGAGCGACGTAGACGTAGGCAAGGACGCCTCCGGTTGGAGCGCGCCATCCTCTGGGCGTGACTCCTCCACAACACGATGGCACTACGGCCCCGCTTCGGCGGGGCCGTAGTTGTCCTCAGCCCGTGGTCAGCCCGACCGGGCAGCTCACCCCGGTGCCGCCCAGCCCGCAGTAGCCGCCGGGACTCTTCGCTAGATACTGCTGGTGGTAGTCCTCGGCGTAGTAGAACGGGTGCGCCGGGGGGCCCTCGATCAGCTCTGTGGTGATCGTCCCGTGGCCGGCCGCGCTCAACACCCGCTGGTAGGCCGCGAGCGACGCCTGCGCCTGCGCGTGCTGGGCCTCCCCCTGAAAGAGGATCGCGGAGCGGTACTGCGTCCCGACGTCGGCGCCCTGGCGCATCCCCTGAGTGGGGTCGTGGCCCTCCCAAAAGATCTTCAGCATCGCCTCATAGGAGGTGGCGGCGGGGTCGAACGCCACCAGCGCCACCTCGGTGTGACCAGTGCGCCCCGAGCACACCTCTCGATAGGTGGGGTTGGGGGTGTACCCGCCCGCGTACCCCACCGCCGTGGTGTACACCCCGGGCGCCTGCCAGAACAGCCGCTCGGCGCCCCAGAAGCAGCCCATCCCGAAGATCGCCCGCTCGACGTTCGCGGGGAACAGCTCGCTCGACGGCGGCGTGCCTAGCACCTCGTGGCGTGCCGGCACCGGCATTGCCCGCGCTCGCCCCGGCAGCGCCGTCGCCGGGTCGACCATGGCGGATTTGCGCCTACCGAGGAGCACACCCTCAAGATAGCCGCCTCGCGACAGGCTTTTCGTGGCCCCCGCGCTCAAGCCCCCGACGGGTCGATCCGAAGAGACGAGCAGATGTCCAGTACGCGCTCCCCGAGAGCCCTGCGGGGTGGACGCCGGCCGCTGCTCGGCAGGCGCCCGTCGATGGTGTGGGCGGCGGCGCTCGTGTACGTGTGCCGCGGGGCGATGTGCTTCGCCGCGCTTGCGTTCCCGGTGAGCGCAAACCAGCCCGTGGGCCTCGACCTCGCCGTGGGGACGGCCGGCGTGCTCGGTGGGCTGGCGCTGTGGGTCTTCGCCCGCAACCCGCCGGCGATCATGATGCAGGGGTTGATGGCATTGAGCGCGGTGACCGCGAGCATGATCGTTGCCCACGCGCGCACCGGCGAGGGCGCGATGCTGGTGGCGTTCGCCTACCCCTGGTCGATGATGTACGTCGCCCACTTCTTCTCGCGGCGCGCGCTGATCGCGCAGGGAGCGCTGATCTCGGTGAGCTTGGCGCTTGGCCTGCTGGCGAGCGGGCTGCCCAACATCGCGATCGTGTGGCTGGTGGTGACCGGCACCGCGTGGTCGACCGGGCTCGTGCTCGGCAACCTCAGCGAAAGCCTGCGCCAGCGCGCCGACACCGACCCGCTCACCGGGCTGCTCAACCGCAGCGGCTTTCTCGCACTCGCCGCGCGCGAGCGGGCGATCGCCGACCGCACGCGCGCACCGCTCACCGTCGCGGTGCTCGACCTCGACGACTTCAAGCAGATCAACGACCGCCTCGGGCACGCGGCGGGCGACCGCGTGCTCGCCGACCTCGGGCGCGAATGGCGCGCACAGCTGCGCCCCGGCGACATCCTCGCGCGCCACGGCGGCGACGAGTTCGTGCTGCTGCTGCCCGGCACCCCACCGGGCGAGGCCGGTGCCGTGCTGGCGCGGCTGCGCTGGGCGCAGTCGCCGATCGACTGGTCGGTTGGCGTCAGCGGCTGGCTGCCCGGCGAGGACCTCGGCGCCTGCCTGGCGCGTGCCGACCGCAGCCTCTACAGCGTCAAGCAGTCGCGCGACTGCGCCGCGGCTCCTGTCGAAGTCCGCTCGGCGCCCGCGCTGCTCCCCTCCATGTGAGCCCGGCGCCCACGAGTCGTGTCGCGCTCCACGTGGGCGCCGGCTCATTGCGAGCACGATCGTCCTCAGCGTCAGGGCCTATTCCAATAAATCCAAACTGGATAAATCCATGTTTGGCGTTGCGCCATCCGGGCAATATACGGACGAGGAGCATCCCTCCCTCATTCCCTCCCTGATCGGCCCGCTGCCCCCGGCGGGCCGATCCTGTTGGGGGCCGCCGGCGCCGCGCGCGGCCCGGCTGCCTTGGTGCTCAGGTCGGTGGTTCCCCGTGGGCGCGGTGGGGCTTTGGGTGGAGCGTCGGCGATCCGACGGGGTTTCGCGGCGGGAGGGGGTGCTCCGGTGCTCGGCCGCCTACCGGGGGCGGCGGGAGGGCATTCCCAGCCAGCTCTCCAGCGGTGCCGGCGGCCCGAGGTGAAAGCCCTGCGCGTAGTCGACGCCCAGCTCGCTGAGCACCGCGAGCGTCGCATCGTTGCCGACGAACTCCCCGATCGTCTGCTTGCCCATCCCCTGGGCGAGCTCCACCACCGCTTTGATCACCAGCCGGTCGGTGGGGTCGGCGGTGCAGTTGCGCACGAACTCCCCGTCGATCTTGATGAAGTCGAAAGGGAGGTGCTTGAGGTAGTAGAACGACCCGAAACCGGCGCCGAAGTCGTCGAGCGCGAAGCGGCAGCCGAGCTCGCCGAGGCGCTCGGCGAAGGTGCGCGCCGCCGCGATGTTGCCGATCGCGGTCGTCTCCGTCACCTCGAAGATCAGCTGCCTGGCGTCCACGCCGGCGGCGCGCAGCTCGCGGCCGATGTGGATCGCCAGTCGCGCGTCCCCGAGCGAGTGGGCGGAGAGGTTGATCTCGACCGTCGGGTAGCGCCCCAGGCGGCGCTGCTCGGCGAGCATCCCGATCGTGCGCGTCACCACCCAGCGGTCGATCTCTCCAATCAGCCCGAAACGCTCGGCGATCGGCAGGAAGCTGCTCGGCGGGATCAGGTCGCCGTGGGCGTCCACCATCCGGATCAGCAGCTCGTGCTGCGTCGTGCGCCCGGTGGCGGTTTGCACCACCGGTTGCGCGTGCAGCACCAGACGGTCCTCGTCGAGTGCCGCGCGGATGCGCTCAGCCCACTCCAGGCGCGCCTCGATGTGCGCCTGCCCGCGGCCGGCGCCGCCATAGGTGACGCTGCGATCGCGACCGGCCTCCTTGGCGTCGTACATCGCCAGATCGGCATTGATCAGCGCCTCCTCGGCGCTCAGGAATTCTGCGTCCTCGAGAGGCGCCACGCCGATCGAGGCGGTGATCGGGCGCTCGCGGCCGCCCTGCCCGCGTGGGGCGCGCTCGCGGCGCACCACCTCCAGCAGCGACACGGCAAGGTTCTCGGCCTCGATCCGCTCGCCGGTCGGGGCGAGGATCGCGAACTCGTCGCCGCCAAGGCGCGCGAGCGTGTCGCTCTCGCGCAGCCGGCTCGCCAGCGCGCCCGCCACCCGCACGATCAGCTCGTCGCCCGCGCTGTGTCCGAGCGTGTCGTTGACCTCCTTGAAGCCGTCGATGTCGAGCACCATCACCGCACCCGCGTGGCCGTAGCGCTCGCCGCGCGCCAGATGTTCCTCGAGGCTGCGCTCGTACGCGCGGCGGTTGAGCAGCCCGGTAAGCGGATCGTGGTCGGCCATGTGCCGCAGTTCGGACTCGAACCGGCGGCGTGCGGCGGCCTCCTCAGCCTTGGCGTGCTCGAGCGCCAGCTCGGCCCGCTCGCGCTCGGCCAGCCGCCGCCGCACGAGCGCCTGCGCGTAGCGCTCGCGCCGGCGCGACTGCACGCCGAACGTGCCCACCAGCAGCGTCAGCATCGTCCCTACCAGTGCGATCGCGAGCACCAACGTGCGATCGGGCGCCGGATCGCCCACCGCCAGCATCCACGTGCGCCCCGCGACAGCGATCCGCGAATGCACGGGGTTGGTGAGCTTGCCCGCCGTCAGCAGCAGCACCTTCCCGTCGCGCAGCGAGAAGGCGGTGCCCGGCGGGAGCGCCCGCGCGAGCGCAGGCTTCAGCAGGGCATAGCTGTAGCTGATCGATGCCCACCCCCGCAGCGCCTGGAGTCGCTGGGTGGGCGTGCGCCCGGCGGGGGAGGCGCTCGGCCCGTAAATTGGCACATACAGCGCGGTTCCAAGCGCGCTGTTCATCAGTCGCACCGGCGGCGTCGCGCGTGGCTGGCCGGAGCGCGCAGCCGCCAGCAGCGCCGCGCGGCGCGTCGGCGCGGCGCCGATGTCGAGCCCGGTGTCGCTCGGTCCCCGGCTGCTGCGTGCGACATCAACCACGACGTAGTAGCCGGCCGCCGGCGGCGCCGGGCCGGGCCGAGTGGCGGGGCCGCTCACGAAGATCGGGCCGTGCCCGCGTTCGAAGCTCGCGCGTTCGGTTGCTCCCACGGCCTGCACCAGTCCCACCCCGTTGATCCCCGGTTCGCGGTCGAGAGTGTGTGCGACCGCCGCGAAGATCGCGCCGCGCGCGTCCCAGTCGGCGCGGACGCTCGCGGCCAGCTCGGCGGTGCGCAGGATCGCGGCGTCCACGGTGTCGATCGCCTGGGCGCGTACATTCGACGCCAGCGTTTGGCGCCGGGACTGCGCCTCGTGCCGCGCCTGCCGCTCGGCCGCCAGCACGCCCACCAGCGTGAGCGTCGCCACCCCGGCGGTGATCGTCGCCGGCAGCCATCGCATCAGATGCACCCTCGGCAGCACGGCGGGCGCGGGGGCACGCTGTAGCTCTCCCGGGGACACCCTCACTCATCGGCGCAGATTGAAAGCACCTGAATATCGAAAGTCTGCGCGCCGGTGCTCGCCGTCACGGGCAAACCTGATACGAAGTCGGCTTGATGCCCTCCGACCTCGCCACGGCCCACCACGCCACTCCCGCCCGCCGCGCCGTGACGCTCGAGCACTCGGGCGGCGGCTGGCGTGTCGTCGCGGCATACGGCGCCGTCGCGGCGGCCACACAGATGCTGTGGCTGACATACGCGGCGATCACCACCGAAACGGCCCACCGCTACGGCGTGTCGGTCGGCGCGGTTGGCTGGCTGGCGGAGATCTTCCCGTTGCTTTACGTCGTGCTCGCGATCCCCGCCGGCGCGCTGCTCGACCGCTGGTTTCGCCCCTCGCTGGCGCTGGGAGGCGCGCTCGTCGCCGCCGGCGGGCTCGTGCGCCTGGGAGGGCTTACGTTCGCGTGGGCGCTGGCGGGACAGTCGCTGGTGGCGCTCGCCCAGCCGGTGGTGATGAGCGCGGTCGCGAAGCTCCCCGGCGAATACCTGCCCGTGCACTCGCGGGCGCTGGGGATCTCGCTCGCCTCGGCCGCCGGCTTCCTTGGGATGCTCGCCGCGCTGCTGCTCGGCCCGCTGCTGGGCGCCGCCCGGCTCGAGCTGCTGCTGCAGGTGCAGGGCGCGATCGCGGTGCTCGCCGCGCTCGCGCTGGCGGTTGCGCTGCGCCGGCGCGGCAGTGGCGAGGGCGAGCGCACGGCGATCGAAGGCGGCGTCGCGCGGTCGCTGTGGGCGCGGCGCGAGCTGCGCGTCATCTCCGGCCTCGCGTTTCTCGGTTTCGGCGTGTTCGTCGCGCTCTCGACCTGGCTGCAGACGCTGCTGCACCCCGCCGGCATCTCGGAAACGGCCGCGGGTGCGCTGCTGGTGGGAATGATCGTGGCAGGGGTGATCGGCTGCGCGGTGCTGCCCCCAGCGATCGCTGCGCGCGGCAAGGAGCGGCGCTTCATGGGCGCGGTGATCATCGCGGGCTCGCTGGGCAGCATCGCGCTCGGCGTGCTGCCGGGAATCGCCGGCCGCGCCGTCGTGCTGGTCGCGATGGGCGCGCTGCTGCTGCCAGCGCTGCCTGTGTTGATGACGGTCGCCGAGCGCCTGGCGGGGCCGGCGGCGGGTACCGCCGGTGCGATTGTGTGGCTCGCCGGCAATCTCGGCGGGCTGGTGGTGGCACTGCTCGTGCAGGAGCTCGTCCACCACCCTCTGGCGGCCTTCCTGGCGATGGCGGCGGTGGTGCTGTTCGCGATCCCGTTGGCGGCGCGGATGGTGACGCTGCGCGACCTCGCCGGCGCCGCGGCGGCCAGCACGGCCGGCTCGCCCGTGCCACCGGTGTCCGAGCCGGGGGAGCGTTTGGCGGCGCGGCCCGAGGGCACGCGCGTCGCCTGAGCCCGATCAGACATGGCCGAACGCGCATCCCCGGCGCGTTCGAGGGTGAGCGGTCACCCGGAGCCGGTCATGAACCGCCGCGCCCTACACGGGCTGATCGGCCAGCCAGTCGAGCACCTCGGCCGGGTTGCGGTGAGGGGGAAAGACCGGATAGAACACCTTCGCGATCCGCCGTTCGTGCGCCACGAATGTGAGCCGCCGGTAGTAGCTGCAGCCGCCGGCTTGGAAGGTGGGCAGCCCAAGCGTCCGCGCCAGCTGCAGCTCGGAGTCGCTGAGCAGGGGGTAGGGGATGTGCTCGCGCGCCGCGAACTCCCGCTGCTCGTCGTGCGCCTGCGTGCTCACCCCGAGCACCGTCGCCCCGTACGCCGCCAACTCCAGCACGTGGTCGCGAAACGCGCAGCTCTGCGGGGTACAGCCACGCGCGCCGGGGATCGTGTCCCAGCCCGCGGGCAGCGGCTCGCCCGGCACGCCCGTGCGCGGGTATACATACACGACCGCCAGCCGCTCGCTGGCGGCGCTGAGGTCGAGCGAGTCGCCTAGCGTCGAGCTCAGCGCCACGCCCGGCACCGCCATGCCGCGCAGGTGGTCGGCCGCACCGTCGTCGATCGGCACCGGGATGTCCAGCGGTAGGTCGCGATAGCTCTCTGTCATCAGCGTGATTCTTCCAAAGGACGGCGCCCTTGTGCTCTCTGGGCGCAGCTTTGGTTCCATCCTTTACGATCCGTATGGCCAGCGTGAATCTTCACCTGGCATCGGATGGTTGAAATGCGAGCTTGAGCCTTGCCGCGGCTGCCCGCGAGTGTTCTACTCGCCGGTGCTGCCGAAGCCCCCACGGCTGTGCGCGTCGGGCTCGTGCACGCCCCACCGTGCCCGCTCCGCGTGCACGAACACGCCCTGCGCGATCCTGGCACCCGCGGGAATGCGGGTGGGAGAGGCGGTGAAGTTGAGCAGCTGCAGGCGCAGCTCGTCGGCGGGACCACGGTAGTCCTCGTCGATGATCCCCACGGCGTGTGGCTGGATCACGCCGTGCTTGCGCGGCGTGGATGACCGCAGGCAAACCAGCAGGCACCAGCCTGGTGGCGTGGCGAACACGAGACCGGTTCCGACCAAAGCGATCTCCCCGGGCTCGATCGCCACCGCTTCGGCGGTGCACAGGTCGAAGCCATGCGAGCCGGGTGTGGCGTAGTGGGGCGGCTGCGCGGCGTCGTGCAGCAGGTGGATCGCAACGTCCATCGTTCGGCTCCCGTGTCGGGCGCGGCGCCGGTGCCGCGGCGGTCGCCGGAGCCTACCGGCGGGTGGGCGGCGACCGCGCGATCGTCGCAATCGTGTATTGCCGTCCGCGCTATGTTGTCAGAGATGCCCGCCTGCAACCACCTCGATGCAGTGGCGGTGAGCGAGCCGCCGGCCGAGGTGGCCGGCTGCGAGGAGTGTCTGGCCAGCGGCGGGCGCTGGGTGCACCTGCGGATGTGCCAAACCTGTGGGCACATCGGCTGCTGTGACAGCTCGCCCAATCGCCACGCCACTGCACATCACCACGCCACTGGCCATCCGATCATCCGCTCGGCCGAGCCCGGCGAGACATGGAGCTGGTGCTACGTGGACGAGCTGATGATGCAGCTGCCGGCTCGGTGAACGCCATCTCTTCGGCGAGCGTTTGGCCGTAGCGAGTCGCTGAAGTGCGCAGCCGCACAACGATCATCATCCTCGGCACGGCGCAGTTCGTGATGGTGCTGGACAGCACCGTGATGAACGTGTCGATCTCGCAGGTGGTGGCCGACCTGCACACGACCGTGTCGGGCGTGCAGCTGGCGATCACCGCGTACACGCTGGTGATGGCGGCGTTCATGCTCACCGGCGCGAAGCTCGGGGACATCTGGGGTCGCCGGCGGGCCTTCTCGATCGGACTGGCGATCTACGGGGTGGGGTCGCTGACGACCGCGGTCAGTCCCAACCTCGGCGTGCTGTTGCTCGGCTGGTCGGGGATCGAGGGGCTCGGCGCGGTGCTGGTGATCCCCGCGATCGCGTCGCTCACCGCGGTCAACTACAGCGGCCGCGAACGGGCGCTTGCGTACGGGCTGCTCGGCGGGATCGCCGGCGCCGGCGCGGCGGCAGGACCGCTGATCGGCGGCTTCATCACCACGGCGCTCACCTGGCGCGTGGTGTTCGCCGCGGAGACTGTGATCGTGCTCGTGCTGCTCACCTTCGTGCGTCGCATCGGCGACCGGCCGTCGGCGGGCGAGCGGGTCAAGCTCGACATCGGCGGGGCGGTGCTGTCGGCGTTGGGGCTGGGCCTCACGGTGTTCGCGATCCTCAAGATCTCCACGTGGGGCCTGTTCAAACCGATCGGCGCGCTCACGATCGCGGGCCAAGAGATCACCCCGTTCGGCTT
>DATMMB010000134.1:0-3817 GCA_035569895.1 Solirubrobacteraceae bacterium
ACCAGGCTGCGGGGGGCTATGTCACCTACGACCCCGAGAGCGACCGCTACACGCTGCCGGACGAGCACGCGCTCGCGCTGGCGGACGAAGACAGCCCATTTTACATTCTGGGTGTCTATGACTCGATCGCATCGTTGTATGCCGACGAAGATCAGATCATCGAGGCATTTCGCAGCGGTGCGGGGATGGGCTGGCACGAGCACGACCATCGGCTGTTCCGTGGCACCGAGCGATTCTTCCGGCCCGGCTACCGCGCCCACCTTGTCGCTGAGTGGATTCCGGCCCTAGATGGAGTACAGGAGAAGCTGCAGCGCGGCGCCAAGGTCGCTGACGTAGGTTGCGGCCACGGGGCGTCGACGATCATCATGGCGGAGGCGTTCCCGAACTCGCAGTTCTTCGGATTCGACTACCATGACGCGTCGATTGAGCGTGCACGCGAAGCGGCGAAGGACGCAGGCGTCGCCGAGCGCATCACCTTTGAGGTCGCCCCTGCCAAGGACTTTCCGGGTGACGGTTATGACCTCGTGTGCGTATTCGACTGCCTGCACGACATGGGTGACCCGGTGGGTGCCTCCGCGCATGTTCTGAAGACGCTCGGCTCAGACGGCACGTGGATGGTCGTCGAGCCGTTCGCGAACGATCGCCTCGAGGAGAATCTCAACCCAGTCGGGCGCGTCTTCTACGGCGCCTCGACCGTGATCTGCACCCCGGCGTCGCTCGACCAGGAGGTCGGCCTCGCGCTCGGTGCCCAGGCCGGCGAGGCGCGACTGACCGATGTGCTCAAGCAGGGCGGATTCACCCGCGTGCGCCGTGCGACCGAAACACCGTTCAACCTGATCCTTGAGGCACGGCCTTAAAGGCCCGTGCAGAGAGACAGAGAGAGACAGAGAGAGAGAAGAACGCCATCCACTAATTCCGCCGGGAGCGCGACGACGGCCGCCGGATTGCGTCGCTGGTCGCGACGGGTACCCGGCGCAGCCCGTCCGCTTAGGCCCGTGGCTCCGGGGCGGGCTTGAGGAGCGGGACTGGCGCTACTCGCCTATCGGCACCCAACGGCGCATGAATCTTCGTGGCACGCAGCGAGCTGCCGAGCGGTGTCGTCGGCAGCTGAAACGTCGCGAAGTCCCATATGTCCACCGTCGAGCACATCCGCTGGACGGGATGGGGCGCCGATCAGGCGATCGGAATGGGCGACGCCGAGTACGACTGGCCCGGCACGGGGGTGGCCGACAACGGGTTGACCTCCGGCGCGCGTGTGGTGGCCTTCCACCTCGGACGCTGCCGCGGGCGTCTTTCCTACAACGCGGTCGAGTGGTTTTCCCCATGTACAACCAATCGTTTCAGCCGCACATCTACATCGACAGCTGCAGCGGCAGCTACGTCGGCCAGAGCCTCTCGCTCGGCCAGTGCGGGGACGCGCCCCTCGCCGGTCGCGCTGGGACGGCGCGCGAAGTCCAGGTGAGCCATATCGGCTGCTCCGTGGCGCGGGCGGTGATCGCGCTCATCAATCCCGCCCCCTACCTGGCGCACGGCGGGCGCTTCATCCGGGACGGGTACCGCTGTGGCACCGACGGGGCGATGGAGGGCACCTCAGCGGTGTTCGCCTGCGAACGCGACGAGCGGGAATTTGTCTTCACGGTGGCCGCGTGAAAGCTCGCGTGGCGTCGCCGCATGTGGCCGCTGCTTGAACCTGAGCGGCACCCTACCCACGTGGTAGTCCCGCGGTCGTGGGTTCGAAGCTCGGTCGCCCACTCTTCCAACTACTCCGGCCGGCGCGGGCGCCTGGTGACCCACCGCCCGCGCCTGGCGCCCAGCAGCCGGACTGCACGTCCGCGCCGGCGCCGCTCGTCGCGGGCCAGCTCGCGGTCTTCGCTGTAGCCGACTTCGAGGAACACCAGCAGCACCGCCCCCGCCGCCCCGGCGGCGATCAGCACGATCGCCAGCAACTCGCCGATGAGCCCGCCGACGAAGGCGGCACACGCCACGCCGGCGAGCACCAGCGTGAGAGCCGTTCCGAATGCGAGGCTGCGCCCGCCGGTGGTCATCGCCAGATAGGTATACCGCCACCGAGCCGCGCCGGCCATCGCCGTCGCCCAACGCTTGTCCATACCTGCGTTCCGAGCCGCGGTGACTCGATCGGGCGCCGAGCGAGCCTCCCGTCCCAAGCGCCAAGTAAGGTCGTGCCGACCAAAAATCGAGTGGCCAGCCAACTGGGGAGATGGGGGCAACGCGGCAGATGAGGAGGTGAGTCCCATGCAGGGGCAGCCAGAGGAGCGACGCGGCGGCGAATCCTGGAAGATCGAGCGGGCGGTGGTGCTGCAGCTCCTCCGAGACGATCACGAGCAGCGCTGGACTCGAGCGGAGCTGGCGAGCGAGATCTCCGACTTCGAGGCGGCGGCGGTCGAGGAGGCGCTCACGCGACTCGAACACGACGGGGTGCTGCGCCGCGAGGGAGCCGCCGTGTGGGCTTCATGCGCGGCGCGCCGCCTGGACGAGCTCGAACTGATCAGCGTCTGAGCATGAAGCGCCGGATCGCGCTTCGCAAGGTGAGCCGTGTCTACCAGCGCTCGCCGTCGGCGCGCTCAGCGTGCCCTGCCGCGCCGGTGCTCGATCTCGTCGCCGTCGTGTGCGATCAGGATGTCACTGACGAGTTCGGGCGCGAACAGGCCGTGCTCGACCACGCCGGGCGTGGCGGAGAGTCGCGCGGCCAGCGGCGCGGGCGCGTCGATCGCGCCGCGGTAGTCGGCAATCAGGTTGCCGTCGGGGCTGGCGGGCGCGCCGCGCAGCTCCGCGGGCGCGATCGCGGCCAGCGTGGTGTGGGCGGCGAAGCGCAGGATCTCCAAGGGCACCGGGGCGCGGAGCGCCGGCACGGCCTTCTCGGCGGAAGCGATCACCACGAAGCGCCGCGCGGTGGTGGCGACGATCTTCTCGCGTGTGTGCGCCCCACCACCGCCCTTGATCAGCCAGCCTTCGGGGTCGATCTGGTCGGCGCCGTCGATCGCAATGTCGAGTGCGCCCAGCTCGTCGAGGTCGGCCAATGCCAGCCCGAGCGCCCGCGCGGCGTGCGCGGTGGCAGGGGAGGTGGCGACGCAGCGCAACCCGCTCAGCCCGCGCGCAGCGATCGCCGGCAGCAGGTGGGCGACGGTGGAGCCGGTGCCCAGCCCCACGCGCATATCCGCCTCCACGAGCTCCGCGGCGGCCTGCGCCGCGATCTGCTTCTGACGCTCGCTCAAGAGCCGGCGGCCAGCTGCGCGCCACCGTCCGGCTCGGCGGCCACGACGGGCGCGACGCTCGCGGGAGGGGCGCCGCGCAGGAAGCGCCACGTGGCGAGCCCGGCGAGCACCGTCATGATGACCGCGCTCGACAGGCACCACTCGCAGTACTCGTGCAGCGAAAACGCCTCACGCGAGGTGAGGTAGGCGGAGAAGCCGAACCCCACCAGCGTGAGCGCCATCGTCGCGAAGCGGGTCTCTTCGCGCTGGGGCGCCAGCAGCGAGCCGAGGATCCCCACATACCCGATCAGCCCGATCAGCGCCACCGGCACGCCGGCGAGCTTCGAGTAAATCGAGGTCTGCACTTTTAGACACGTGTTGTGCGTGGTGCTGCACAGCGGCGGGGTGCCGCTGTAGTGGATGTAGGTGAGGTAGCTGGCGACCCCCAGCCCGATGGTGGCGAGCACGATCATCGTCGTGCGCAACGCGCGGTCGCTCATCGGTGCACCGCCGGTGTCGTGGCCGTGTGGGCCGGCGCTGGAACGGGTGGGCGCGCTGTCATCGCGGCATCACCCGCTCAGGCGAGCAGCTTGTTGATCGCGGTT
>DATMMB010000135.1:0-2340 GCA_035569895.1 Solirubrobacteraceae bacterium
GCTCCTCCACACAAGCAAGCGACCGACAACCCCGCCTCCAGCGGGGTTTTTTTTCGCCGGCGCGATCCCCGGCAAAATGACCGCGGACGACCAGTGGCAGAATCGCGCACATGCAGCCGGATCGAGGGCGTAGGGCGCGCGCGGCATTAATCCCGGCGGCGGCACTCGCGCTCGCAGTGCTGCTGGCTCCGGGCGCCCGCACCAGTGCAGCATCCGAGGCCGCTCCCGCAGCGACGGCAGCGCCCGTCGGCCCCCAGATGCAGGTGCAGTTCAGCGACTACTCCCCGTTGTCGGCGAGCGCCGAGATCATGCGCCGGCTTCTGAGCCCGCTCACCGCGGCCCAGATCGAGCGCTCGCTCGAGCGCTCGCACGAGCGCCTGAGCGAGCAGTCGATCGATCTGGCGGCCGAGCGTTTCGCGCTGTACGTGCCCGCGCACGCGCCACCGGACGGCTACGCGCTCCTCACGTTCGTGGCTCCGTGGGACGAGGCATGGCTGCCCGAAGGCTGGGCGCCGGTGCTAGAGCGCCACGGCGTGATCTTCGCGACCGCCGCGCGCTCCAGCAACCGTGCGGATCCGATCGGCCGGCGTGAGCCGCTCGCGCTGCTCGCCACCTACAACGTCATGCAGCGTTACCGGGTGGATCCACAGCGCGTCTACGTCGGCGGCTTCTCCGGGGGCGCGCGGATGGCGCTGCGCCTGGCGCTGGCCTATCCGGATCTCTACCGCGGGGCGCTGCTCAACGCCGGCAGCGATCCGCTGGATGCCGGGCCGCCGAGCCCGCCGCCGCGCGAGCTCCTTGAGCGCTTCCAGGAGGGCACCCGGATCGTCTATCTCACCGGCGAGCGCGACACGCTGCACGTGGCGATGGACTCCGCGAGCCAGGATTCCATGCGGGACTGGTGCGTCTACGACGTGGCGGCCGAGGTCACCCACGGCGCCTCTCACGAGATCGCGAGCGCCGCAGCGCTGTCACGGGCGCTCGCTGCGCTGGCGACCCACGTGCGCGCCGAGCCGGCGAAACTCGCGGCCTGCCGCGCCGCTATCGACCGGCGGCTGGCGGCGCGGCTCGCCGAGGTGCAGTCGCTCATCGATGCCGGCAAGCGCTCCGAGGCGGCCAAGCGACTCGAAGAGCTCGATCGCAGGTTCGGTGCCCTCGCCGCTCCGCGGAGCGTAGCGCTCGCGGCGCAGCTCAACCCGTAGCGGCGCGCGGCGTCAGGTGGCGGCGGTCGCCGCCGGATATTGCCGCTCGCCCCGGGCGCCCCAGCGGTAGAGATCCTCGTTACCGCAATGCGGACACTTGAGCGCGGCCAGCTGGTCGTCGGCGTGAGCCGATTCGGGCTTGGCGCCGGCGGGTCCGGGCACGACGGCGATGACCCGCGCGCAGGCCTTGTTCTTACACAGCCAGCCGACGTAGACCTCGCCCGGGACCATCTGCTGTGCCGTTTTGATGTCGACGTGGCGCAGGCCCGGTGAGCTGACCGACTTGCGGACCGGAGTCCCCAGGCTCTTGGCCGAACGTTTGATTGCCACCGGCGCCTCTCCGCATGAGCAGTGCGCTCAAGTCTACCGCCTGGATGGAAAGGGTGGCGAGGACTCTCGTCCTCGCCACGAATCGTCGCTGTCAGCTTCGAATCCTGTCTGCGCGACGAAGACTCGCTTGGCCAACGGCTCGGATGGTTGGTGGACGGGCTCCCGACTTAAGCGGCAGCGTCATCGACGACGCGTGCTTCACGCTCCCCGCAGATAGGACAGCCAAGCCGGCGAGAAACGGGCGCCTTCCAAGCGGATTCCGGGCGGAGCGGTGTCAAGAATACCTGCTGTTCGGCTAGGGCGATCTGCTCCCCCGCGGCTCGGCGCGCAAAATACGCAGCGGCGAGGAGGCCCGACCAGAACGATACGAAGGCTACAGTCGGAACCAGAGTATCCGTTGGGTCGTCGTGGGGATGAAGACACATCGCGCACGCATTCTCAGGATGGTGAAACGATGCCATGGCACTCCAGTGAGTCGTGGCGCCGATCGCGAGCCAGCCATCGTGCTGAGTCTGTATGAACCATCGAGTTGGGATGTGGTCAACGCCGACAAGCACGACCGGGGCGAGCGTCCCCACACGGGCTCTCGAACGCTCGTCGTAACGCACAGGGGAGCCTGTAACACGTAGTTTGCCGAGATCGGCCTGCTGCAACGCCTTCACTTTCCACTCGCCAACCTCGGAGCGCCGCAACAACTGGTAACGATTCAGGTTCGAGTGGTCGCTGCTGGTGTCCTCAAGGATGCGCGTCACGCCAGTCGCGTTCGGGATCCTAGACAGGCTAAAGAGTATTGCGTTGGCGATCGCGC
>DATMMB010000136.1:0-3818 GCA_035569895.1 Solirubrobacteraceae bacterium
GTCCCATCAGCCACAGACCCCGCCCCTCCGCGAGATTGCGCCCGATCTCGGCGCAGTAGCGCCTCACCTTGCGGACGGAGTGCGCCGTCACGGGGTCGGGGTCCCGCGCGAGCACCGTGAGCGGGTGGCGATCCCAGGAGAGCTCAAGGTAGCGGGCGGGCACCCGATCGCGCAGATGCCGCGCCCGCGCGTCTGCGATCCGCTGCACCCGGCAGGCGCAGTCCCGCGCGGTGTTGGTCTGCTCGTCGATCTCAAACCCGCTGCCGTCGCAGCGGTTGAAATGGCAGCGGGGGCCGACTCCGAGGGCGCGAGAGGGAGCTTGGCGCATCGCCCTTCAGTCAAGCAAGCGCTCCGGCGCTACGGAGTGCAGAACGTGCATCTTCCAAGTTTTTTTGGGCGAGTGAGCGGGCGGGGGGCTCGCTCCTTGCGGCGATCAGTCGGGGAGGCGCTTCGGCGCCACGGAGGACAGAAGGTGCGTCCGCCAATCGTTTTCGCCCGTCTCCCCGCGCGTCTCGCCGTCGAAGCCCAGTTGCTCGAGGCGCGCGATCTCGCGTTCGCCTTCCACACGCGCGGGGTGACTCTGTGGGAGGTCGGCGATCAGCCGCGCGATCCGTTCGCGCAGTTGCAGGGCGAAGTGCGGCGTTGAGGCGCCCATCAGCTGTCGCACGTCCTCGATGCTCACTTCGTGCGCGCTCGTGCGCTGCAGGCGGTTGGGGTCCTCGGCTCGGCTCATGGGGTCGGGCTAGCCGGGTTCGCCGCCGCCCGTTGCTTCGGAGTCGGCGGGTTCGGTTGAGCTCTGCGGTGAGATCTCGAGCATCGCATCCAGTTCGGCCTGCACGGTGGGCGTGATCGCGCTGGCGTCGCCGATCAGCCAGCCGTGATTGTACGCACCGCGCACCGGCTGGTATTCGGATTCGGGCGTTTCGCTGTAACCGGGCCGGATGTCGCTCAGATAGCCGCTTAGCGCCGGTGGCACCTGGTTGGGGCGTTCGAGCAGCAGCAGCGGCGCGTAGTCGCCGTTGGCGGCCAGCGGCGCGGCCGCGGGGGCGTCGAGCGGGCGCACGGCGTTCGCGAACACGAGACCGTGGCCGGGCTGATCGATGCCCCAGCCGAAGGCGCCTTCGGCGAAGCGCGCCACGGCGATCGCGTTGTCGGCGGGGTCTTCTCCGCTGGAGCCGGGCCCCTCGGCGCCGGTCACGCCGGGGGAGGCGTAGATGCGATGCGCGGCGCCCAGCCGTCCGAGCTCGGCCAGCACGGCGTGCGTGACGGCCGCCGGGGGGCCGATCGCATAGATCGCCGGGCGGTGCAGGCGCGCGAGCACGCGTCGCGTCGCGGGCGGGATGCCCGCCGCGTCCACCGGCAGGATCGGTGCCCCCGACTCGGCGGCCAGGCCGGCGGCCGGCATCGCCAGCGCCGCCGGGCCGTCGGCGCCGATCACGATCACATGCCGAGGGGGCTCGCCGCGCAGCCGCGCCACCAGTCCCTCTACGCGCGCCGCGAGCACGGAGGAGCCCGTATTGGAAGATCTGGCGGGGCCTTGGGCCGTGCCGCGTTCCACGCCCGCTGCACCACCGCCCGCTTCGCCCGCTTCACCACCGCCCGCTTCGCCGCCGGCCGCGGCGAGCGTGAGCGTGCGGTAGCCGGCGGGGATCGCCGCACCGCCGATCGCGATCACCTGCACGCCCCCCAGCCGCGGTGCCCCCGTCGGCTTCAACGCGCCCAGCGCCTGCGCGGAAAGTGCCGGCAGCGAGCCGCCTTCGCTGTAGAGGAGTGGGGCGCGCAGCGGGGCACCCGCCAGCGCCGCCGCCGCCAGCGCCGCGGTCCAGTCGCGGTCGTTCACCACCACCACCGTCTGCGGGCGGGTCGCGGTGGTGAGGCCCGGGTAGGTGACGAGCGCGACCGCCGCCGCGTCCGCCACGGGGTCGGCGCCACCCAGGCGCGTGGTGTTCTTGGTCGCCACCCCGTTCGCCGCCAGTTGGCTTGCGCCGGCGACAGTGCTCACGGGCGCCACATGGCTCTGTCCGGCGTAGGGCAGCGACTTGCCGCATCCGGCGAGCAGCGCTGCGCCGAGCAGCAGCGGGAGCACGCGGTGGCAGAAGGTTGACGAAGGCATTGTCGGCAGACACTATCTGCGCATACGGCTGGACCCGCTGGCGGCCGCAAACCGGTGGAATTTCCCGGTATTTGCGGGCAAAACGTGGGAAATGCGCTGCATCGCGTGCAACCGTCATTGCGCTTTGCTAGGGTTCCGCCGCGAACGCCGAATTCAGGGTCAGATGCCCTGGAACGGGGGAACCGAGTTGTTGGGGCGAATCCCACGCTGCAGTCGTGGGAAGCGCAGGCTCTTTTAGCGCTAGCCCGTCAGCTAACCCCGCAGGCCGACGAAAGAGGAAGTGCTTTGCGGGTGCGAGCCTTTTGCTCAATGCTAGCCAGCTTGGCTGTTCTGCTTGCCGGAGTGCCCGCCGCGAGTTGGGCCCGCGGCGTCGCCAAGGTCGCTGGCGGGACCTCGGTGGGCTCCAGCTCCGAGGCCTGTGCATCTCCCTCCCCTTCCTCTCCCTCCCCTTCCTCTGCCTCCACCACCTCTTCCTCTACCACCACCCCTTCCTCCACGTCCGCCACCGCCGTCTCCACGACGGCCGCGCCGGGCACCTCCCCCACCGGTGGCGCCGCCGGCGAAGAAGTCCCCAGCACCGGCGCCGGCTGCACGATCGCGAGGCGGCGGGTGCACACCGCCCCGGTCACTGCTCGCACCTCCCGCCTCACCTACAAGGGCCCGATCTACGAAAAGACGGCGACCGGGGCGATCGTCCCGTACACCCCTCCACCGCCCGTCGGCAAGACCAACGGCGCGACCGGCGGCAGCGCTGCCGACCTCGCGGCCATCGCCAAGCCCGAGCTGCTGGTGCCGGGCGTCACCGCGCGCTACGTCAACGGGCTGGCCGCCGCGCCGATGAACGCCCCCGCGGCGGTGCAGCAGATCGTCTGGGCGGGTAACCAGCTGATCGGCTTGCCCTACATCTACGGCGGCGGGCACGGCTCGTTCGTCTCCTCCGGCTACGACTGCTCCGGCACGGTGTCCTTCGCGCTGCACGGTGCCGACCTGCTCTCAGCGCCGATGGACTCCTCGGAATTCATGGGGTGGGGCGAACACGGGGTAGGGCAGTGGGTGACGGTCTTCACCAACCCCGAACACGCCTACATGACCATCGCCGGCTTGCGCTTGGACACCAGCCCGGTCGACGACCCCTCCAACGAGGAGGGCCCCCGCTGGCGCCCACTGCGCCCCGAAAACAGCGGCTTCGTCAAGCGCCACCCGGTCGGGCTGTAGTGGCATCTGCGTAGGCTACGCTTGAGCCTGCCCCGTACTGCTCAGAAGAACTCAGGAGGAACGCAATGGCCGGCCTGACCGGGCGCATGTCAACCGTGGTGAAGGCGAAGGTGTCCAAGCTGCTGGACAAAGCCGAAGACCCCGCGGAGACGCTCGACTACAGCTATCAGAAGCAGGTCGAACAGCTGCAGAACGTCAAGAAGGGCATCGCCGACGTAGTCACCGCGAAGAAGCGCCTGCAGATGCAGGAGGCCACGCTTCAGCAGAACGTCGTCAAGCTCGACACGCAGGCGCGGCAGGCGCTCGCGGCCGGCAAGGAAGACCTCGCGCGCGTCGCGCTCGAACGCAAGAACGTCGCGCAGACCGAGCTGCAGTCGCTGGACTCGCAGATCGGGGCGCTCGAGCAGCAGCAGGAGCAGCTGACGGCCTCCGAGCAGAAGCTCCGGGGGAAGATCGAGCAGTTCCGGTCACGCAAGGAGGTCATCAAGGC
>DATMMB010000137.1:0-8862 GCA_035569895.1 Solirubrobacteraceae bacterium
GTTGCGGATGAACTGGACCGCGTACGCGCCGAGCCCGCCGGTCGCACCCCACACGAGCACCGAGTCGCCCTGCTTCATCTGCGCGCCGTGGGGGCCCACCAGCATCCGGTAGGCGGTCATCGCGCACAGCGTGCTGCACGCCGCCTCCTCCCAGGTGAGGTGAGGAGGCTTGGGGATCAGCTGGTTGACCTTCACGATCGCGAGGTGCGCGAGGCCGCCGAAGTTTGTCTCAAAGCCCCACGCCCGCCCATCCTCGGCGCGCATGCCCTCGGCCTGCGAGAGCGGATCCTGGTAGTCGATCACGCCAGGGAACACCACCACGCGATCGCCCGCCTTCCAGCCCCGCACGACGCTGCCCGTCCGCACCACGATCCCCGCCGCGTCGGAGCCGAGCACGTGGTGGGGCAGGTCGTGGCGCGCATCCCAACCCCCGTTGCGGGCCATGCGCTCGAGGAAGCGGAACGTCGGGATCGGCTCGAACATCGCCGACCACACGGTGTTGTAGTTGATCGCGCTCGCCATCACCGCGACCAGCGCCTCGTCGGGCGCCAGCTCGGGCAGCGGCACCTCTCCGACCCTGATCGAGCGGCTCACGTCCTTGTCGGCCTCCCCGGCGAACATCCCCTCGTCCTCGCGCGCGATGTGGGCGGCGAGATAGGTCGCGGGCAGCTCGCCCCCGATCAGACGCTCGACATCCACTGCGTACGAGCTCGCGAGCTCGACGCCGAGCGCGCTCCTCTCATTGGGCTCAACGTGAGTCGATGCGCTGCCTGTCTGCAACATCAGTCACCTCCTGCGTGATCGAACGTGGAGGAGAGCCACGCGCGGATCGCGCGCGCCGTCGACTCGACGTGCTCCTCCATCAGCGTTATGTGGTTTCCTGCAACGACAACCTGCTCGCACGAGAGGTCGTGAGCGGCTGCCCACGGCTCGCCCGCGGGCAGCACCCCCGCATGTGGCTGCGAGGACTCGGCGCTCGCGGGCTCAGCTGTGCAGGCGCCCGCAGGATCGGTCGAACTGGCGCTCGCGGGCTCGTCCGAGCGGGCACCCGCCGGGCCGGCGCGCAGCGCGAGCGTCGGCGCCGCGAGCGCGGTGGGCCGCCACCCCGACAGCAGCTCGCAATACGCAGCCATCGCGGTCAGGCGGGCGTCGCTCACGGGCGTCTGCGCGTCGCCGCGCGCGAGCATTCCCCACGTCACCACGGCGAGCGTCTCGGCGGCCACCGCCGGCGCGAACGCGAGCGTGTCGATCAGCACCACGCCGGCGGGCGGCGCGCCGCTGCGCTCCAGCCAGCCCGCCACCGCGTGGGCGAGCATCCCGCCGGCCGAGTAGCCCACCAGCACCAGCGGCCCCTCGCGCGCGAGCTCGCCGATCGCCGCCGCGTGCACGGCCGCGATCGCCTCGACGCTTGCCGGCAGCGGCTCGCCCTCGGCGAAGCCCTGGAGCGCCAGCGCCGCCACGTCGCGCTCGCCCTGGAAGGACTGTGCGAGTTTTACGTAGTGGTGGGGGCCCGCGGTCGCGAGCACGGTCGGCAGGCACACCAGCTGCGGGCGCGCCGGGCCCGTCGCCAGCCGCAGCGGGCGCAGACCGGTGGGGGGCCCGTCGAGGTCGAGTGCCGGGCGAAAACGCGCCGCGGCGCTCAGCAACTCCATCAGCTCGCCGAGCCGCCCGGCCTCGCCCGCCTCCCCCAGCAGCACGGCGAGCGTGCTCTGCGACTCCGCGCCCGCGCCGGCCGCGGCGAGGCCGTCCAGCAGGCGGTCGGCGAGCGCCGCCGGCGTTGGATGCTCGAACAGCGTCGTCACCGGAAGCTCGAGTCCAGTGGCGCCGCGCAGGCGCTTGCGGAGCTCGAGGCCCGTCAGCGAGTCGAAGCCGAGCTCCAGCAGCGGGCTCTGCAGATCGATCTCCTGCGCCGACTCGTACCCGAGCACCGTCGCGATCTGCTCCCGCACGGCGCGCCGCACAAGCCCGCGGCGCTCGCCTTGCGGAGCCGCGGCGAGAGCCCGCGCCAGCCCGCCGTCGGCGGCTGGGTCCGCGCCACCGACAACCGGCGGCGATTCATTGGCGTGCGGTTCCCCACCAGCAGTGAGGAGCGGCCCGCCCTCGCCGGCCGGCTCTGCGCTCGCGGCACCTGGCGAGGAGCCGTTGCCAGCCGGCTTCAAGCCCCCGGCATGCGCCCCCGGGCCAGCGCTCCGCGTGGTGAAGTCGATCCAGTAGCGGCGCGACTGAAAGGCGTAGGTGGGAAGGCGCGTGCGCGCCGCCGGTACGCCCGCGAACACCGCCTCCCAGTCGACGGCCACCCCGTGCGCCCACGCCTCGGCCAGCGACGCGGCGAAGCGCTCGGCGCCGCCCTGCCCGCGCCGCAGCGAGCCGACGACCGCGACGTCCTCCGCGTCCCCAAGCGCATCCTCCGCGATCTCGCGCAGCGCGGCGCCCAGCACCGGGTGGGGGCTAACCTCGACGAACGCGCGATGGCCCCGCTCCAGCAGCATGCGGATCGTCGGCTCGAAGCTCACCGGTTCGCGCGCGTTGCGATACCAGTACTCCGCGTCGAGGCTTGCGGTGTCCATCAGCTCGCCGGTGACCGTCGAGAAGAACGGGGTGTCGCCGGCGCGCGGTGCGATCCCCGCGCACGCCGCCAGCAGCTCCTCGCGCAGCGGCTCCACGTACGGGGAGTGTCCGGGGCCGATCGCGGCCGGGATCGCGCGGGCGCGGATCCCCTCCTGCTCGCACTCGCGCAGCAGCTCGGCCACCGGCTCGGAGGCGCCGGAGACCGTGCTCGACGTGGGGCTGTTGACGCCGGCGATCGCGATCGCGCCCCCCCAGCGCTCCAGGCGCCGGGCGAGCTCCGCCGCGGGCAGCAGCACCGAGGCCATCTGCCCGGTGTTGGCGAGGTGGGCCACCAGCACCTCGCTGCGGCGCACCACCACGCGGGCGGCGTCGGCGAGCGAGAGGCCGCCCGCCACGCACGCGGCGGCGACCTCCCCCTGGGAGTGGCCCACCACGGCCGCCGGGCGCACGCCGCACGCCCGCCACGCCTCCGCCAGCGACACCATCGTCGCGAACAGTGCCGGCTGCAGCACCTCGACGCGATCGAGCCCCGGCTGGCCGGGCTCGCCGCGCAGCACCCCCTCCAGGCTCCACTCCACGTGCGGCGCCAGCGCCGCCTCGCACTCGCGCAGCCGCGCCGCGAACGGCGGCAGTGCATCTAGCAGCTGCACCGCCATCCCCGGCCACTGCGAGCCCTGGCCGGGGAACACCCACACCGCCCCGCGCGCGCCGCCCGGCGCCCTGCCCGCCGCGACGTTCTCTGCGCGCTCGCCGCGCGCGATCGTATCGATGCCCGCGAGCAGCTGCTCGCGGCCGCTGCCGCCGACCGCGGCGCGGTGGACGAAGTGCGAGCGTGTCAACGCCAGCGCGCGGCCCACCTCCGCCGCCGGCTGGTTCGGCTCGCGCTCGAGATGCTCGCGCAGACGCCGTGCCTGCTCGCGCAGCGCCGGCTCGCTCTTGGCCGAGAGCAGCCACGGCACCCCGCCGGCGCGCGCGAGGCCCGCTGTCGGGGCAGTGGTTCGCGTGCGGTCGCCGGCTTCCGGCGCCGATCCCGCCGCGCAGCCGGCGCCCTCGGAGTCGCCCGTGCGACCGGCTGCTCCCGGCTCCGCCCTCCCCGCGCTGTCGGAGCCGCTTGCCGAACGAGCCGCTGCGGCCAACCCGTCCTCCTCATCCCCTTCCCCTCCGTCCACCGGTGGTTCCTCGATGATCGCGTGCGCATTGGTGCCGCTCACCCCGAACGACGACACCCCTGCGCGGCGCGGGCGCTCGCCGTCGCGCTCCCACGGCCGCGCCTCGGTGAGCAGCGCCACCGCGCCCGCCCCCCAGTCGACCGCGGGGGTGGGGGCGTCGACGTGCAGCGTCCGCGGCAGCACACCGTGACGCATCGCCATCGCCATCTTGATCACGCCAGCGACGCCAGCCGCCGCCTGCGTGTGGGCAAGGTTGGACTTGATCGACCCCAGCCACAGCGGCCGCCCGGCGGGCCGCTCGCGCCCGTAGGTGGCCAGCAGCGCCTGCGCCTCGATCGGGTCGCCGAGCATCGTGCCGGTGCCGTGCGCCTCCACCGCGTCCACCTCCGCGGCGGCGAGGCCGGCGTCGGCGAGCGCGGCGCGGATCACGCGCTGCTGAGAGGGGCCGTTGGGGGCGCTCAGCCCGTTGCTCGCGCCGTCCTGGTTGACGGCGCTGCCGCGCACCAGCGCCAGCACCTCGTGGCCATGGCGGCGCGCGTCGGCGAGACGCTCGAGCAGCAGCACCCCGACGCCCTCGGAGAAGCCGACGCCGTCGGCCGCCGCCGCGAACGGCTTGCAGCGCCCGTCGCGCGCGAGCGCGCGCTGGCGGCTGAGGCCGAGGAACGGCATCGGCGTGGCGATCACCGTCACGCCCCCCGCCAACGCCAGCGAGCACTCCCCCGCGCGCAGCGCTCGGCAGGCGAGGTGCAGCGCCACAAGCGACGAGGAGCACGCGGTGTCGATGGTGATCGCCGGGCCCTCCAGCCCGAGCGCATAGGCGACGCGGCCAGAGATCACGCTGGCGGCGGCGCCGGTGCCGACGTACGCTTCGTACCCCTCGCCGAGCGCGTCGCCGCCGCCGAGCGCGACGCCGAGGCCGTATTCCTGCGAGCTGATGCCCGCATACACGCCGGTCTGGCTGCCGCGCAGCGAGTCCGGGGCGAGACCGGCGTGTTCGATCGCCTCCCACGACACTTCCAGCAGCAACCGCTGCTGCGGGTCCATCGCCAGCGCCTCGCGCGGGCTGATCCCGAAGAAAGCGGCGTCGAAGTCGGCTACACCGTCCAGAAAGCCACCTTCGCGCACGTAACAGGCGCCGGCGCGGTCGGGGTCGGGGTCGTACAGCCCCTCGGCATCCCAGCCGCGGTCTTCGGGGAAGGCCACGATCCCGTCGCCGCCGCGCGACACCAGCTCCCACAGCTGCTCGGGCGTGCGCACCGGCTCCTCCCCGCCGGGGTAGCGGCAGCCGATGCCGACGATCGCGAGCGGCTCGCGCTCGCGCGCCTGCAGCTCGCGCAGGCGTCCCCGCGTCTCGTGCAGGTCCACCGTCACCCGCTTGAGGTACTCGCGCAGCCGCGCGCTCTCGTCCACCGCGCACTCGCCTTGCGCCCGCGCGGGCGCGGGCGCGGGCGCACCAGCCGCGCCCAGGCGCTCACCGTTGTCCATGCCCTTGCTCCTCTCCGGGACCGGCGACCGTCGCACCGCTCACCCCGCCCCCAGCTCGCCGTCGATGAACGTGAACAGCTCCTCGTCGGAGGCCGTGTCCAGTCGCGCGGCGACCGCAGCGCCCGCATGCGCGGGGGCGTCGTCGAGCCGTGCCAGCAGCGCGTGCAACCGCTCGCGCGCGGCGGCGCGCTCGCCGTCGTCGGCGAGCGCTGCCAGTGACCCCTCCAGCCTGCCGAACGTGCGCTCCAGCCCGCCGGCGGCGGCGTCATCGCCGCCGAGCTCCGCCAGCAGCAGCTCGCCGACGGCGATCGGCGTGGGGTGATCGAAGACGAGCGTTGCCGGCAGTGCCAGTGCGGTGGCAGCGACGAGGCGGTTGCGCAGCTCTACCGCCGCCAGCGAGCTCATCCCCAGCTCTTTGAAGGCACGCTCGGGGTCTACTTCCTGCGCGCTCGCGTGGCCAAGCACACGCGCGGCCTCGGTGCGCACCAGCTCGATCGCCGCCGCGCGGCGCTCCTCGCCGGAGAGCTCCGCCAGGCGGCGAGAGAGCTCGCCCACGGCGCGCCCCGCGTCCGACTCGCGCAGCGCCGCCAGCGCACCGCGCATCTCCGGCAGGTCGCGGATCAGCGGGGGCCCGCCCCCCGCGAACAGCGGCGCATACGCCTCCCAGCGGATATCGGCGATCGCGAGCGCCGTCTCATCGTCCTCGAGCGCCCCCCGCAGCGCCGCCAGCGCCCGCTCGGGCGCCATCTTGCCGAGCCCGTGGCGCGCCATCTCCGCCTCGTCGACGCCCGCCGCCATGCCCTCCCCGGCCCACGCGCCCCACGCGATCGAGCTCGCGTGCAGGCCGCGCTCGCGGCGCTCGACGGCGAGCGCGTCGAGGAAGGCGTTGGCCGCGGCGTAGTGGCCCTGATACCAGCTACCGAGTGTGGCGGCGATCGAGGAGAACATCACGAACGTCTCTACCGGCAGGTGCGCGGTGAGCTCATCGAGGTGTCGCGCACCCCGCGCCTTGCCGGCGAGCACCGGCTCCAGGTCCTCGGCGCCCAGCGCGTCGAGCGCCGCGAAGCCCGGCACGCCGGCCGTGTGGAACACCGCGCGCAGCGGGCGCTCCGCGGGGATCGACTCGATCAGCGCGGCGAGCTGCGCGCGGTCGGACACGTCGCACGCGACGCACGTCACCTCCGCCCCCAGCGCTCGCAGCTCGGCCTGCAGCTCGGCAGCCCCCGGGGCCTGCGCGCCGCGGCGGCTCGCCAGCAGCAGGTGCTCGGCGCCGGCCTGCGCCAGCCAGCGCGCGAGGTGCGCCCCCACGCCGCCGCTGGCGCCGGTCACGAGCACTGTGCCCGGCGGCGGGCTCCAGCCGCGCTCGGGCTTCGCGACCGCCCGCGCATCCGCGGTGGGGCTGCTGGGGCCCGGGGGCTGGCTGCTCGGGCCCGGGGGCTGGCTGCTCGGGCGCCTGTGCGGGTCGCTCCCGCGCGCGTGCACCAGCCGGCGCACGAACGTCCCGCTGGGGCGCAGCGCGAGCTGGCGCTCCTCGCCCGCGCTCGCGATCGCCCCCGCCAGGCAGGCCCGCACGCGCGCGTCGAGCGTCGGCGGCAGGTCGATCAGTCCGCCCCAGTGCTGCGGGTGCTCGAGGGCCGCAACCTGCCCGAGCCCCCACGCCTGCGCCTGCAGTGGGCTTGCCAGCCGCTCCGCCGGCCCCACCGCGACCGCGCCCCGCGTGAGCAGCCACATAGGGGCGTTCAGCCCCGGCTTGGCGAGCGCCTGGATCGTGGCCAGCGTGCAGGCGAGGCCGCGCGGCACGCTTTCGTGCAGCGGGTGGGGCTCTTCGTCGAGCGCGAGCAACGAAAGCACGGCGGTGACGCCGGTGGCGCCGTGCGCCGCTCCGTTCGCGCCCGCAGCCTCCGCTGCGCCGTCCGGCGAGGGCCCGCCGGGCGTCTGGCCCAGGGGGACACGCAGCCGCTCGCGCAGCTGCTCGCCGACGTCGAAGGCGAGGTCGAGGTCGAGGTCCAGGCGCGCGATCTCCGGCCCCTGCTTGCGCAGCCCGTCCAGCAGCGCGGCGCACCAGGGATCGTCGGCGAGCGCAGCCGGCACCAGCACCAACCAGCGCGCCGCCGGCGGCGCCGCCGGCGGATCAGCGATCGGCCTCCACTCGATCCGGTAGCGCCACCCCGCCTCCGCGCCGCCGGTCCCGTCGCCCGCGTGCCCGTCGCCGCTCGCGGTGGGCGGCGCCGGCGTGGCGGGCAGCCAGTGGCGCCGGCGCTGGAACGCGTACGTGGGGAGCGCCACCCGCTGCGCCCCATCCCGGCCGAGCATCGCCTCCCAGCCGACGGGCACCCCGAGCGTCCACAGCTCGGCCAGTGCACTCATCAGCGTCTGCGCCTCGGGGCGTTCCGCCTTCAGCAGCGACACCGCGAGCGGCGCGGCGTCGCTGCGGGAGGCCGCGCCGGCCGTGCGGGCGCCGTCGGCGACGGCGCCATCGACAGAGGCCGCGCCGGCCGCGGGAGCGCTGAGACAGTCGGGCACCATCCCGCTCAGCACCCCGTCGGGCCCGAGCTCCAGGTAGCAGCGGACTCCCTGCGCCCCCAACCAGCCGAGACAGTCGCCGAAGCGCACCGTGCGCCGCACCTGCTCGACCCAGTACTCGGGCGTGCAGATCTCGCTCGCCGCGCCTTCACCGGTGACGTTCGAGACGAGCGGGATGCTCGGCGGCGAGTAGGAGAGCTCGCGCGCCACCGTGGCGAAGCGCTCGAGCATCGCGTCCATCCGCGGGGAATGGAAGGCATGGCTGACCCGCAGGCGCTTGGTCTTGCGCCCGCGCTCGCGCCACTGCGCCGCGAGCTCCAGCACTGTGCGCTCTTCGCCGGAGAGCACCACCGAGGCGGGGCCGTTCACCGCCGCCAGCGACGCCTCGCGCTCGTGGCCGGCGAGCAGCGCCAGCGCCTCGCGCTCGCTGGCCTGCAGCGACACCATCGCTCCGCCCGCCGGCAGCTCGCCCATCAGCCGCCCGCGCGCCGCCACCAGCCGGCACGCGTCGGACAGCGAGAGCACGCCCGCGACATGCGCCGCCGCCAGCTCGCCGATCGAGTGGCCGGCGAGGTGGTCGGGGCGCATGCCCCAGCTCTCCAGCAGCCGAAAGAGCGCCACCTCCAGCGCGAACAGCCCCGCCTGCGCGAGCGTCGTGTGGTGGAGGTCGAGGGGGTCGACGTCGGGGACGTCGAGGTCGCGCGCCGGGCACGCGGGATCAGGGTGATCGGGATCGAGATGATCGGGGTTGGGATGATCGGGGTTGGGATGATCGGGATCAGGGTGATCGAGATCGAGATGATCGGGGTTGGGATGATCGGGGTCGCGTAGAGCGACCTCGGGCGGCTCGTGCGCAGCCCCGAACATCGCCTCGCGCAGCCGGCAGCCGAGCAGCGCATCGAGGTGGCCCCACAGCTCCTCCAGGGCCATCGCGAACGCCGGGAACGTCTCGTACAGCTCGCGGCCCATCCCTACGCGCTGGGCGCCCTGGCCGGTGAACAAGTATGCAATCTGCTCGTCGCCTGCCCCCGCACGGCCGGTGAAGACACCCGGCGGGGTCTCTCCCCGCGCCAGCGCGTCGAGACCACCGAGCAATGCCTCGCGTTCGGTCCCCACC
>DATMMB010000138.1:0-2851 GCA_035569895.1 Solirubrobacteraceae bacterium
CGAGTGTGCCGATCGGCGTGTAAGGCCAGATCTCGGCGGAGGCCGCGAGCGGGAGCTCGACGCAGCCGAGGCTCTGTGGCGTGCCGAAAGAAGACCGGTCGAAGTTGTGCAGCGCGTCGCCGCCGTTGAAGTAGCTGACCCATTTGATCCCGGGATCTTCATAGTGCGAGCCGTCCGGGTTGGTGCCGCTCATCGTCGTTTCGGGGAGGTGCTCGAACACCGGGAACGTCCCGAGCTCGGTTTCCGCTCCGGAGATGCCCGTGTTCGCCGGCGAGGTGATAATCGTCTGGCCGTTGTGCCACAGCGTCATCGTCTCCGGGACTTCGCGGTGCACGTACACGTAGCTGTAGCCGCTAGTGAGGCGCTTGCCGGCGATCGCGTCGGCCAGCAGCGTGTGCCAGACGGCCGATCCCGCGAGCCCGTCGACGGTGAGATCATTTTCGTTCTCGAGCTTCATCACCGCCCCCTTGGTGATCACGCTCGCCTGGGTTGGGCTCCACATCGCCTGCAACTGGTGGGGCGTGTTCGGATAGCGCCAGTCGAAGCTGCCGCTGGGAGGTTCGACCGCCGCCCGCGCCTCGGCGCTTGGCGTATGCGCCACGGGGGCGCCCGCTGGCCGCCATACCACCGGCAGGTAGCCGGCTTCGGCGAGCAACTGGTGCAGGCGCAGCGTCGAGCCGGGTGGCACGGTCCATTCGATCTGGCTGGTGGTGCGCAGCCCGCTCCCGCCCGTGGTGACCGCGACCGCGTGGGGAAGCTGGACGCGCAGCGGCGAGTCGAGCGCCGCCCCCAGGCCAGTCGGGGTGAAGACGAGTGTGTGGCTGTTGGCTTCGCGCCAGCTCCCAGGCGTGCTCGGCGAGAGCTGTGGGCGCGCCGAGCCCAGCACTTCGCTCACCGGCTTGGAGAACGTCAGATCGATCGGGGTGGCGGGGGAGATGCGCGAGCCGGCCGCGGGGAAGCTGACCATCACCGCGGCCCGGGAGGGCGGGAACCAGCTCACCTGCGTGGGGGCCCCGAGTCTCTCCCAGGGTCGCGGCGCGGCGGCGATCTCGATCGCGCCAGTCGATGCCTGCGACCCGAGCGAGATCGAGCTCCTGGCGCCGCTCAGCCGGCGATGGGTCAGGCCCTCCGCGCTGCTCCCGTAGGACACGGCGCTCACAGGCTGATCAAAGCTCACGCGCACCTCCGAGCCCGAGGGCACGGTCATCCAGCGCTGGGTCACCTGCGCCACGGGCGCACGCAACGTCAGCCGCTGATTGCTCTCGCTCCCCAACGCCCAGCCGAGCCACCCCGGCCGACGTACCTCCACGTCCACCGTCACCTGCTCGCCCGGGGTCAGCCGTTTCAGTGGCGTCAACCGCCCATCGGCGATCGCAAGCGGCACCCTCCGACCGTCCGGCCCGTACGCCCGCACGCGCTCAATCGTCCCGCCAAGCGGCTGCACCGTCACCCGCGCGAGCGCCGTTGAATCACCCGCCAGAGTCACGCCCGACAGCGCCAGCACCGCCACGACCAGCAACGCGAGGATCACAACGATCGTGATCCCCGCCCCGAGCAGCGCGCGTTTCCAGCGATGCTCAGGCGACGCGGAGCCGCGTTGAGCCGAGGCCATCGCCATCCAGGCATCGTAGAGCGGTTCGCGGAGATCGCCGTAACCCAGCGGGTGCGGCTTGGGTTGCGGGCCGCTGCCGATTGGCTTCACCGTCGTGCGCTACGCCGAGGCGGACGACCTCCAACCGGCCAGCGCCACCCCGGCGCGGTAGAGCGCGAACGGCCACAGCGGGCGGCTGCGCGGGCCACGGCCGAGCAGGGGCGCACAGGCGAGTGTCGAGAGGAACGCCGCACCCGCGCCAGCCGCGAGCACGGGGCCCGAGCCGGACAGGGCATTGCTCCGGCCAACACGGCCGTGCGCATCGACAGCGAGTGCCCCCTGGCTTCGGCCGAGACGGTAAGCCTTGAGCGCCGCGGCACCGGCGAGCACCGGCAGACCGGCGCGCCAGGAGAGGACGTGAGCGTCCTCGCGGGCGAAGCCGCGCGCGCGGGCGGCGGTGAGCGTGGCGCCGCTGCGCGAGACGCCGGGGAGCAGCGCGAGCGCCTGGGCGACTCCAAGCGCGAGTCCGTCGCGGGGTTTGAGGTCCGCGAGTCGGCGCCTGGCCGGGCGGGCGTCGGCCCACACCATCGCGGCGCCGCCCAGCGCGAGGCCGGCGGCGACGGTCCGCGGCCGGCCTGCGCGGTGCTCCAGGCGCTGCTCCAGTAGATACCCGACGAGCGCGGGCGGGCCCAACGCAAGCACCATCGCAACCGCGCTCTCGCTATTCAATTCGCGTACGCCCTGCGCCAGCTCGCCGCGCAGAACGATCACCAGCGCGGCGGCGGCGCCCGCGTGCAGCGCCACCTCCAGCGAGTTACGCAACTCGGAATCCCGCCAGCGATCCGGCTCGCCTCCCGCGCGCGCCAGCAGCGCAATGTGCGCGGAGGAGGAGACCGGCAGCACCTCCGTGGGGCCCTGCACGATGCCGAGCAGCAACGCGCGGTGCGGCGCCACCTCAGCCGAGGTCGGTTGGCGCCGACTTCCCGACCGGCACCGGCACCGCCGGCACGCGCTCCGGCTCGTCGGCGACGGCGAGCGCCTCCGAGGCGCGGCCCGCGCGGCGGCGCACACGCCAATACACCACGCCCACCACCACCAGCGCGACGATCGCGTAGTCGACGTACTCGAAGCCCTTGCGCACGCTCGTCCAGTCGCCGCCCAGCGCGTGGCCGGCGAGCGCCAGCGCCAGCACCCACGGGATCGAGCCGATCACGGTCAGCACCGAGAAGCGCAGCAACGGCATCCGCGCCACGCCGGCGG
>DATMMB010000139.1:0-9898 GCA_035569895.1 Solirubrobacteraceae bacterium
GACAATCGCGCTGCTCGCGTTCAAGATCCACTTCGGCGACCGCGCCCCCGACACTGCAAACTGACTGTCACCATTTCACTTCAACCGGGGCAACTGTTACACTAACCATCAACCTGCCTACACAGAAAACGGGACGCCCTCAGAGCGATAGAGATGTCCCCCACCTAGACCGCCCGATCCCCAACAAGCCTTACCCTTGCTGTCGTCGGTCGGCATCCGAGTGAGGATTTTGCTGGCATCTTTCCCCATCTTTTTATCATGCGGTCGCGGTGATCCTTCGAGTGCCTGAGCCGCCGCCTTGGCCCTGTCGAGTTGCGTGGCGAAGAACGAATGCTGGGAGCAGATGTCTTCCGTCTTTTTACACATCTTGTCGTGAGACCACTCTCCGCTGGTAGCGTCTTGCATTGCGGTTCGTTTGGCGACAGGGCACTCGGTTCCGTCCCGAACGGTCGTGATCCCCTCCTCGAACGCTGCCACTGCATCCACGCGGAGAAATCTTCGGGCGCGCATCTCGACGATTCGGAGATCGGTGTCGCGGCCCATGAGCCACTCGGTGACCATCCAGTTTCGTTGCGGGTCTCGGCCCCATCCAGTGTTCATTCGGGCCTGAACGTCCGCCCGACTCGTTGCGTCTGCGAGAACGTTGAGCAACTTTGCGCATGCTCCCAGCAGGATCGAGTTCCACTCACGCAAGACCTGCGTTGAAGTAGCATGCCCTCCGTCCTGAAGCAACGTCTTCAACGCTGCGCGGGTGGCATCGGGTCCACAGCGTCGCTCGATCTGCGCGCTCGTATCCAGGTAGAACCGAGGCGGTGTCTCGTCAGTCGGCAGGTGGCTTGCCCTCGAACGCAGGTGCAAGGTTCCAGCCGTTAGACAGCAAGTCGATCAGAAGGCTCCTCTCTGTCTCGGTGCCGATGAAGGCTCGGTGAGAATAGACAGCCCGCGCTGGAGAGCGTCTGTCGCGCGTGGTCTGAGCGTGGGTCGGAGGGAAGCGTGAAGGTCAGCGCATCAGCCAGCGTCAAAAGCACTGCTGCATGCCGGCCGAGGCTCGATGAGTTGCGTACCCTAACGGCGTCGCGCTTGAGTACCGAGGCGGCATCCAGCCAGTCTCCGGGATTGCCCGACCGTACCGACGCAGCATTGCTCAGGGCGGCCAGCGAGAAATACAAGGGCCCATCGCCTTTGGCGCCGCCGGAACGTGACGAGAACGCGATGGTTGCGCCCTGACTCCCTTCCACTCGGTTGAGGTTCATCAGGGCCTTCCATCCCGTAGGAGCAGGACTCCCGGCGTCCTGTGGTTCAGTCGTGGGCGTAGCGGGTGGCTGGGCGATTTGATCGACGAGCGCCATCTTCGGCACGCTTCCCAGCTTGATTGGAGTCTTATCCGTGTCTGCGACAGCGAATCCGCCAGCTTCGGCGAACTTCTCGGTGGGTCGTTCAAGCTGCGCAGCTCCGGTCATGAGTTCAGCTTCTCCGTGAGCCATTTTGCCACACGATGCACGAGTCTGCGATTACTCTCGATGCTGGTGGCCAATCTCTCGACCGCCTGAGCAGGATCGAGGTCTTCGCCAGTTTGGACGTAATCGACATCGAGAAAAAGGAACTCGCCGGGATACTGGCTATCCCGCTGATCGCGAAGGAATGTCTTGATCTGGCTAGCCTTCATCGGTCCAAAGCGCAGCGTAATGAGGGGGCTGCCGCCCATGAACTCCAGCACCCACCCGGCGTCGGTCATCGGGCGGCCGACAATGTCGGCGAGTTCCCCTCTCGGTGTTCCCAGCGCATCTCCAAGCGCATCCCTGAGTTCCGCGAACGAGTCGGTCGCCGCCAACTCGAACGTGCGGACACGCACTTGAGCGACGTGAGGCCTTTCAAGGCGGTCAAGCGCGCGCTCCACAAACCGGCCGAGCTTATCGCCAGCCGCTTTGATCTCATCGAAGTTCTCGATTGAGCCGACCACCTGGGCAGTCCCGACGCGATATTGCTCGCGCCGATCGTCGCTGAATGCTTCGACGGCGGCTCCCTCCGCCGCGAACTCGGTGGCGCCAAACTCGTCCCTCAGCGTGGCAATCCATTTGCCACGCTGGTCAATAACGGCGGCTGAAGGGTTCGTGCAGACCAGCTGCGTGACGAGGAGATGCGGGGCGAAGTCCTGAAGCTCCATGTCGTTCGCTGATCCTCCTGGCGTTGCGTCCTGAGGGCCAGGCTGCGTCGCTGCGCCGGACGAGTCGGTTAGGTTCCTTGAGTCGCTACCCCGCCAGCCGGTACACCGTGAAGCCCTTCGACGGGTTGGTGCCCCCGACCGGGGCGGCGAGCGTGCCGAGCACGGCGCTGGACGACGCCATCCCGCGCAGATAGGCCCCGAGCAGCGCGTCGTAGTCGACGCCGAAGGTCTTGGTGCCCCAGCTCGCGAATTCGCGAGCGCCCACCACCGCCAGCGCGACGTGCTCGCCGCGTAGGCGAGCGATCGCGGCGCGTTCTTCGGCGGGGGTGGCGATCAGCCCAGGCAGCAGCGAGAGCTCGTGCAGCGCGGGGCGGCGATCGGCCATGAAGTACAGGCCGCCATCCACCGGCGCCGCCAGCACCCGCTGGTCGGGGCTGGTGTGCGTGTCGATCTGGCGCACCGCCGCCTGCAGCGCGGGCGCCGCTTCGGCCGTGGTGAGGAACGTGCCGCGCGGCGTGTGCACCGCCATGGTGTCGTGGCGGTAGAGGCCGCCGAGCGCGTACGCGGCGAGGCCGGCGGCCACCAGCCCAAGCACCCCGAGCACCGCGCCGCGCGCCTGCGGGCGCCGTTCGGCGATGCGCGTGTGCAGGATGCCGAGCAGCAGCACCAACGGCGCGGCGAAGTAGGGGGCGTAGGAGCCGTAGGTGGTGAAGGCGTTGTACGCGCGCAGCCCCAGCCCGGCCGCCACCACGATCAGCGCGAGGTCGGCTGGCCAGGCCCGCCCCAGCGGCGAGTCGCCGCGCCGCCACAGGCGCACCGCCGCCACCGCGGCGAGCGCAAGCCCCAGCGCCGGTAGCCAGCTCATACCAAGCATCAGGTGGCGCAGCTCTTCTTCGATCGCGCCACGCTGCCCGGCGAGCAGGCCGGTGGCGCGCAGCGCGCCGTCGAGCAGCGCGAGCGTGGCGAGCGCTGCCAGCAGCGGCCAGCAGGCCAAGAGGCGCGCAGCGCCGCGCCGCCGGCGCCAGCTCTCGACGCTCGCCACCAGCGCGCCCAGCAGGCCGAGGTAGATCGCCGCGCGCGCCGCCAGACCGACGACGCTGCCGGCGGTAAACGGCATCCAGCTCTGCTCCGTTTTGGCGCCCACCTTCACGAACTTCGTCGGCCACAGGTTTTCGCTCACCAGGTCGTGCACCCCGATGCGCAGCGCATACCAGCCATACACGAGCACTGGGATCGCGAGCGCGGGCAGCGCCATCCGCCAGGCTGCGCTCAGCGCCGCGGCGCGGCCCTCAAAACGCCAGCGGGCGATCGCGAACGCCGTCAGCGCCGCCAGCGCCACCGCCGCGAATTCGGGGCGCGTCAGGCATACGAGGCCGGCCGCGACCCCGGCGAGCGCAAGCCGCTCGCGCGCGAGCGCCAGCAGCATCGCCAGCAGGCACAGGAGGCCGATCGTGCCCGAGTTGGTGTGTGGCAGCACGAAGTTGAACGCCGTCCCTGAAAAGCCGATCGCGAGCACTACCGCGGTCGACAGGCCGGCAGCCAGCGGCGCCAGCCACTGGCGCGCGAGCACGTAGAAGGCCGCGCAGATCGCCGCCGCCTGCGCTAGCCCGAAAGCGTAGGCGGTGGTGAAGCTCGTGCCGAACAGCTTGAAGCTGAGCGCCAGCGCGTAGAGGCCGAGCGGGCCGTAGTAGTAGCGCACATCCTGGTAGAGCACCGCTCCGTGCTTGACGAGATCGGCCGTCGTCAGCTCGGCGCCCGCATCGATCTCGGGCACCCCCCACTTGCGCCACGTCAGCGCGGTCAACGCCGCGAAGCAGAGCGCGAGCACCGCCACCACCGGGCGGTCGCCGGGGCCGGCGGACCTTGCCGGCCCAGTGCGGCTCGCCGTGCCTGTAGGAGCCGCGACGGAGTTGGCGACCGGTGGCGCGGACGCCGGCGAGCGAAGCAGGGCGATGTTCACGCCGGCGCGGGTCGAGTTACGAGCACGCCCACGAGCACCTCGAGCTGCGGGCGCGCGAGAATCCACAGCCCCACCGCGTAGGCGAGGCAGCCGACCACTCCCGCCACCGTCGCCTGCACGAGCTCACTCGCCGGCAGGGCGGCACCGAGCCCCCAGCCGGCGCCGAAGGCGAGCGCCGCGATCGCAAGGAAGCGCAGCGCGTCGCGCGCCAGCTCGCGCACGAGCGCGCCAGCGCCCGCGCGCCCGGCGGCGGCCACCAACAGCGCCGCCGCCAGACAGCTTGGCGCGACCCAGAAGACGCCCACGGCGCCGTCCACGCCCCACAACGCGCTGCCGAACGCGGTGATCGCGACCTGCAGGAGCACCAGCGGCAGCGCCAGCGCGCCGAGCAACCGCCCGCGGCCGAGCGCGAGCAGCACCGGCAGCAGGAAGTTGACGAGCAGCGCCGCCACCGTCCACGGCACGAGCAGCGCCGCGAACACCCGCAGCGTGTGGGCCTCCGCCGCGGAAAGACTGTGCGGCAGCACCGCGTGCACGAGCGTCGCGCCCGCGGCGATCAGCACCGCCAGCGCCGGCGCGGCGATCAGCACCGCATAGCGAAAGCCGCGCGGCACGGTGTCCGCCACCAGCGCGCGCCCGCGCCGGCGCGCCTCGCGCGTCATGTCGGGGATGCTCGACATGCCAAGCGCCATCCCCGTGCCCGCCACCAGGTAGCTGGCGAACAGGTAGGCGTAGGAAAGCACGGTGGTGCCGCCAGCGGAGGAACTGCTCGCGAACGCCAGCGTGATCACGAACAGCACGTTGAACGCGAGGTAGATCGCGGTGCGGCTCATCACCACCGCGCAGTCGCGCGCAAGCGTCGACAGCGCGCGCGTGCCTCGAGGAGTCGAGCCGAGAGAAGTCGAGCCGGATGAGGCCGAGCCGGATGAGGCCGAGCCGACGGAGGCACCTGGCGCGAGCTCGCAGGCGCCAGCGAAAGACGGTTGCGCCGCGGCGCCGTCGAAGCCCAGCCCGCCCGCGCGCCGCACCCCCACCAGCATCCACCCGCTCGTGACGATCGACATCGTCAGCATCGACCAGCCGAGCGTCTGCACGCCGGCGCTGCCCATCAGCGCGAGGAACGCCACCAGCCCGCAGGTCGCGCCCGACATGTAGGCGCCGGCGATGGTCGTGAAGCGGTCGCGGATCGCCAGCACTGTCGCGCCGCCCGCGGCCCACAGCTGCAGCACCATCGCGCAACCCAGCACCGGCAGCGCGGCGGCGGTGATCGCCCGGCCGTGCGCCTTCAGCCCGGGCGCGATCAGCTGCGCGAGCTGGCCGGCGAGCGGCACAGTCAGCACCACCACCGGCAGCGCGATCAGCGCGAGCGCGGCGGCGAAGCGGCGCATGCTCATCCGCGCCCCCGGGCCCACCAACAGCGGCACCGAGGTCAGCCGCAGGCTCTGGCTGAACACGCCGAACGTCGAGTACAGCGCGAACGCGACGAAGAAGCCGTCGGTGCGGGCGTTGGTGCCGAAGCGCCCGAGGTACAGCACCGCCTGGATCGCCGAGGCGGCGGCCATCGTGAAGGTCGCGATCGACATCGCCATCCCCGCGCGCGCTTTGCCGGCGCCCGATTTGGGCGACTCATCCGCGACGCGAGCGCGCACGGGCGCCTCGGCGCCGAGTGTCAGCGTCTGCGTGCTCATCACCGGAAAAACGTCCCAGCGATCGCGTTTCTCGCGAGCTGCTGGGGCCATAACGGCCGCCGAAGCTCGACGCGGCCGGCGGGCGGGCGTCCGCCGGCGCACGCCGGCCGCCCCTCCGCCCGCTCAGAACAGCTTCACGCTCGAGGTGGTGAACGTGCCGGTGCTGGCTTTGTTGCCGAACACGTCTTTCAGCGAGGAGCCCAGCGTGCCGCTCACTGCACCGGGACCGCCGGCGGTGAGGTTGCCGCTGGGGTCGCTCACTTTGGTGACGGTGAGCTTCAGCGACTCGCCGCTAAGCGCAGTGCTCGCGGTGACCACCGCCGAGGTGCCGCCGGTCTTCGAGTAGTGCGGCGTCAGCAGCGTGTCGCCCGCCGACCACGCGCCGCTGCCCAGGCCGCTCACGAGGATCTGCGTGGCCGCGAGGAGTTCGGTGCGGCTGTAGGTGAGCGTGACGGCGCTCGGCACGGTCGCCGCTTCCAGCATGTCGCTGAACTGCAGCGTGATCGCGTCGCCCACCTGCGGCAATCCGGCGGTGCTGCCGGGCGTCGTGTCGGTGATGCTCGTGAGCGCCGGCCCGGAGGTGTCTACCTTCACCACGCCCGCCGAGGAGTAGCTCGCGTTGCCGGCGTTGTCGCTCACCTGGTACTCGTAGGCGTAGCAATGCCCAGTGCTCACTGTGCTGTCGGTGTACGGCGAGCTGGGGCCAGCGGGGCCGATGTTGGTGAAGGTCGTGTATGTGCCGCAGGTGTTGGTCGAGGTGGTGTAGGTGGCGACCGCGCGTTTTAGCTGGCCGCTCGCCGCGTTCACGCCCGAGCCGGGGTCGGTTGCGCTGAAGGTGAGGCTCACCGGCCCATTGGCGTAGGTCGGCGCGGTCAATTTGGCGACGGGCGCCGCCCTGTCGACCTTCACCGTGGTGGCGATGCTCGCCACGTTGCCCACATTGTCGGTGCCGGTGAGCGTGTACAGGTAACACCCTTCCGCCAGGCCGCTCTGCGCGGGGCTGCCGGTGATCGTGCTCGGTGTGCCGTATTTGCCGCAGCTGTTCGCCGAAAGCGTGCCGGTGGCGCGCGTCAGCACCGAGGAGGAGAGTCCCGACTGCGTGGCGCTCTGCGCCTCGCCGTATTCGGTGCGCGCGCCGATCGTGAAGCTGCCGTTCGTGTTGTAGCTAGAGCTGCCCGCGGCGCTCGCGGCGACGCTGTTGACGGTCAGCGCCCCGCCGGTCGGTGCGGCGGTGTCGGCGACGAGGTTGTAGCTGGCGTTGGCCGAATTGCCGCCCGCGTTGTTGGTCGCCGACACGGTCGGGGCGCTCGCCGGCTGCGTGGCGGTCATCCCGAACGCGTACACCTCCTGCCCGGCGGTCTGCGTGCCGGTGATGCCGTTGGCGGCGAGCGAGCTGAAGGTGTAGCCGAGGATCCCCGTGTCGGCGTCGCTCGAGCTCGCGGTCACGGTGAACGCGCCGCCGCTCGCCGGACGGAAGTACAGCGTGTTGTTGGCGGAGTTGTAGTAGGTGTTGCCCGACAGCCCGCTGAACGCCAGCGTCGGCGTGCTCGGCGGCGTGGCGTCGACCATCACCGTGGTGGAGATGCTCGCGCTGTTGCCGACATGGTCGACGCCGGTGAGCGTATAGCGGTAGCAACCGTTGACCTCCGTCTGCGCGGGGCTGCCCGCGATCGTGGTGGGCGTCCCGAACGTGCCGCACGTGTCGCCGGCGAGCGTCGCGGAGGCGACCGTCAGCGTGCTGGAGGCGAGGCCCGCTTGCGCGGCGGACTGCGCCTCGCTGTAGTCGGTGCGTTCGATCGTGTAGCCGCCGGAAGTGCTGTAGCTGGAGCTGCCCGTCGCCGAGCTGGCGGTGCCGTTGACCTTCAGCGCGCCGCCGCTCGGTGGGGTGGTGTCGGGCACCACCGCGAAGCTCGCGCTCGTGCTCCTTTCCTTGTTGTCCGTCGCTGTCACTGTCTGCGCGCCGGAGGCGCTGGCACCCGCGCCGCTCCATGCGTAGGCGCTCTGGAAGCTCGTCTGGCCGGTCAGCGCCGTCTGCGTGCCGCCGCCGCTGGAGAAGCCGGTGAGCGTCGGGAACGTCACGCTCTTGATTCCCACCGCGTCTTCGCCGGTGTTGGCGGTGACGGTGAAGCCGCCGGAGCTCGAAGCCTGCGGGTTGGTGTAGACGGTGCTGGCGCTGATGTACGTGTCGCCGCTCGCGCCCGACAGCGAGAGCGTCGGTGTCGGCATCGGCGGTTCGGAGGGTGCTTCGGGCGCTTCCGCGCCGCCGTAGGAGTAGTAGTGCTGGAAGATCGTCGACGCGCTCAGCGCCTTGTCGTAGATCGCCAGGTACTGCAGGTCGCCCGCGCCGAACAGCGCGCTGCCGTCACGCGACATCAGATACAGCGTCGAGTTGGCGAACGCGCCCTGACCGGCTTCGCCGCCTTCCTGCTGGTAGCTCACCGCCTGGCCATCCACGTACGGCGTGACCTCGCCGCCGGCCGACGCCGCGCTGTTGAGCACGAATGCGTAGTGGTGCCACACACCGGCGCTCGGGCGCTGGAAGTAGATCGCGTCGCGGTCGCCGCTCGGGCCGATCGCCACGCCGAACGTGCCGCCGAACTGCGAGGCGTTCGGGTCGACAAGGAAGCCGCCGTCGTTTTCGTTGAAGTTCGGGGTGAGCTCCATCGCCAGCGAGTCGTTGTCGGCGTACGAGCTCCACTTCAGCCAGAACTCGACCGTCACCTGGCTGGTGCCGGAGAGGTTGAGCGGGATCGCGCCAGAGTCGCTCGTGCCGTTGAAGCCGATCGCCGTCCCGGAGTCTTCGCGCACGGCCCCCGGCAGCCCGAACGTGCCGCCGCTGATCGTGCCGTTGCTCGCGCCGACGCTGTCTTTGATCGTCGGCCCGGCCGTTTCGCCCAGCTTGTAGAAGTCGATCACGCCTGGCGTGCGTTCGATCGTCGAGGAGTAGCTCGCGGGGGCGTGTTCGAGCACCGGGATCGTGAGCGTCGTGCGCGTGGAGAGGCCGTGGTCGTCGGTCACTTCGACGCCGACCGTGTGCGCGCCAACGCTCGCGAACGAGTTGGTGATCGTCGGCGTCGTGCCGGTGCTCGTTTCGTAGGTGCCCTTGCCTTCGAGATCCCACTTGTAGCCGGTGATCGTGCCCTGGTCGGTCGATTCGGCGGCGCTCAGCGTCACCGTCTGCCCGGCGATCGCCGGGTTGGGGCTCGCCGTCAGCTTCGCCACCGGCGGGAAGTTGCCGACTTCGATCTTGTGCGTGACGCTTTCGGAGACGCCTTTTTCATCTACCACGCGCAGCGACACTTCATAGGTGCCGGGCGTCGCGAAGCTGGTTTTGAGCGTCGGCGAGCCGGTGCTCGTTTCGTAGTTGCCGTTGCCGTTCAGCGCCCACTGGTATTCGACGATCTTCGCGTCGGAGTCGCTGGAGGCGCCCGCGTTCAGCGTCACGCTTTCTCCCGCCCGCACCGGGCTGGGCGAGACCGTGAAGGCGGCGTGCGGCGGCTGCGCGGTGCCTTCGGAGCTGACGTGCTGGTAGGCCTGGCCTTCGCTCAAAGGCTGGTTGTAGATCGCCAGATCCTGCAGGTCGCCGGCGCCGAACAGCGAGCTGCCGTCACGCGACATCAGGTACAGCGTGGAGTTGGCGAACGCTCCTTCGCCGCTGCCGTCGCTGCCGATCTGGTAGCTCACCGCCTGGCCGTCCACGTACGGCGCGATCTCGTTGCCAGCCGGCGCCGCGGCATTTAAAACGAGCACGTAGTGGTGCCACACGCCCGCGCTCGGTCGCGCGAAGAAGACGCTGTAGCGGTTTTCGCTGGAGCCGAGCGCCACGCCGAAAGTGCCGCCGAACTGCGGCGCGTCGGGGTCGACGAGGAAGCCGCCTGCGTGTTCGTTGAAGTTCGGGGTGAGCTCCATCGCCAGCGAGTCGTTGTTGGCGTACCCGTTCCACTTCAGCCAGAACTCGACGGTCAGCTGGTGCGTGCTCGACAGGTTGAGCGGGATCGCGCCGTAGTCGCTGGAGCCGTTGAAGCCGATCGCGGTGCTCGGGTCGCCGCTCACCGCGCCCGACAGCCCGAAGGTGCCGCCGCTGAT
>DATMMB010000140.1:0-4338 GCA_035569895.1 Solirubrobacteraceae bacterium
AGGTGAGCTGGCGCTCAGACGAACAGGAGCTCGCGGTGATGCAGGCCGACTCCCCCTGCCAGGACCCGACCGGCAACATCGTGACGATCTCCCCCGCCAACCCGTCGGTGGAGACGGTGATCGCGACCGGCGCCGCGAGCCCGGCGTGGCAGCCGGTGACGCTGCATGGCTGACACCCGCCCGCTGCCGGTCCCCGGCGGGGAGGTGGGCTCCTCATCCGCGGCGGCGCTCGCGCTGGTGCTGCCGGACGGCTCGCGCGTGCCGATCGCGGGCGAGCTGACGATCGGCCGCGGCGACGATGCCTCCGTGCGGATCGATGACCGCACCGTCTCACGCGCGCACGCGCGCATCCACCCGGGCCCCGCCGGCCCGCTGCTGGAGGACTCGGGCTCGCGCTTTGGCACGCTGCTCGACGGCGCGCCGGTGACAGAGCCGCGGCCGCTTCGCGTCGGCAGCGAGATCCGCGTCGGCGAGGTCACGTTGGTGGTCGACTCCGACGCTCCGCCGCAGCCGCTCCCGGCGGAGGCGGGGGAGACGGTGGTGATGCCGGTCGGCGCCACGCAGCTCGGCCTGCGCCCCGCCGCCGCGGCGGCGACCTCCTCCGCCGGCGCCGGCGGCTTCGATGGGGCCCTGCGCCCGCGCGTGCGCTCCGGCTGGGCGCTAAAGCGCCTTGGCGCGGACGAGGGTGAGCGGCGCTTCGTGCTGCGCGACCTGCGCGACGGGAGCTTCATGCGGATGGACGCCGAGGACGCGGCGCTCTTTGAAATGCTCGACGGCAGCCGCACCGTGCTGGAGCTGCTCGGCACGGCGGAGCGCGCGCTCGGCCCGGCCGGGCCGGGGCGCCTGGTGCGCCTGCTCGCCGAGCTGAGCGACCGCGAGCTGCTGGATGGTGGGGGCGGCGGGGCGACAGCGGCGCCGGACGGCGCGGGCGCCGGCTGGGAGGCGCTCGGCGGCATGCCTGGGGCGGCTCATGGCGGCGCGGCGCACGGCGGCATGCCCGGGCTGGCGCCCGGTGGCGCGGCCCCCAGCGGTGCGGGCAAGGCGAGCGCCGGCGCCGGGCATGGCCTGGGGGGGGTGGCGTCAGGGATGGAGCGCGCGGCGCTGGCCGGCGGAGGAGTGGGCGGGATGGAGCGGGTCGCACGCGGCGCGGCGATGCAGAAGCTTGGCAGGGGGGAGGCGAAGCTCGGGCGTATGGGCCGCCGGGCGGCGAAGCTCGAGCGGGCGAAGACCCCGCCCTCGGGGAGCCGCCTCGCACAGCTGGTGCAACCGCGCGAGCGCACCTACGAGTGGGTGGGCGAGCGCTGCGAACGCGCCTACCACCACTGGGGCCGCGTGTTCTTCGCGCCGCTGACCGTCACCTTCCTGGCGCTGTTCGCGCTCGCCGGGTTCGCCGCCTTTTCGTACATCGTCGGCGCGCGCTACGGCACGCCGTTCGTCGTCGCCAACCGGCTGGTGATCGGCGGCGCGGTCTACATGCTGGGGCGCTTCCTGCTGGTCGCAGTGCACGAGCTGGCGCACGGGATGGCGCTCGTGCACTACGGTCGGCGCCCGGCGCGCGGCGGCCTGCGGCTGATCCTGTTCTTCCCGTACGCCTTTGTGGACACCTCGGAGGCGTACTTCGAGCCGCGCGCGCACCGCATCGCGATCTCGGCCGCCGGTCCGGTGTCGGATCTCTCCTTCGGCGCGCTGTTCTCGTTCCTGTGCGCGGTGTGGCCGGCGGGCTCGGTGCGCGACGTCTTCTTCCAGCTGGCGTTCGGATCGTACGTCGGCGCCTTTTTCAACCTCAACCCGTTCCTCGACCGCGACGGCTACCACATCGTCGTCGACGTGCTGCGCGAGCCGGGTCTGCGCCAGCGCGCGCGGGCGCAGTTCACGCGGCGCCTCTCGGGCGCGCCGGCGGCTGAGGGCGACTCCCCGGTGCTGCTGCGCTACGGGATCTTCGCGCTGGTGTGGTCGGTGCTCGCGGCGGCCTTCGTGATGGTCTTCTCCACCCGCTACTACGACCGGCTCGTCGCGCTGGCGCCGCCCGGGGTGGTGATCGTCGTGTTCGTCGTCTTCTGGGTGGTGCTGTTCATCCCCGTCGGGCTCACGCTCGGGCTGCCGCTGTGGCGGCGGCTACGCTACGGGACGACGGAGGTAAACCGTGTCATTCGCTGAGAGGTGAGCCGTGTCGCCTGCAGATGCTGTGTTTCACTGAGGATGGGCCGTGTCGCCGTCGTCCGCCGAAAGTCAACTGCTGCGTCCGCCGGGATGAGCCGTGTCATCCGCTGACGAGCAGACGCAGAAGGCCGGCAAGCTGATCGAACGGCTGCTGGTGGACGCGCCTTTCCGCGCCGCCTTCCGCAAAGACCCGGTGGGCGCCTGTCGCCAGCTCGGCCTCGAGGACCTCGCCGCGGAGCTCGGCCAGAGCGCCGGCAAGGCGATGCACACCCTCGAAGTGCGCGAGTCCAAGTCGAGCCTCGCCGGCGTGGTGATGGCGGTTGCCGCCGAGGGCATCGGCGTGGTCGAGTTGCACGGGCTGGTGGAGCACGGGCTGCTGCACGGCAACATGCGCGCCGCCGGCGAGCAGGCGCTGCGCGGCGTCAACCCGATGCACCCCGCGAGCAGCCTGCACTCGGAGCTGCGCGCGGAGAACCCGCTGAGCGGCGCCTCGCGCAACCCCGTCGCCGCGGCGGAGTGCGCCGAGGCGCTGGCGCGCGAGCAAGCGCAGCAGAGCGGGGGGACGCCAGGATCGGGCTCGGCCGCCGGGGCCCCGGCATCCGGCTCCGCCGCCGGCGCAGCAGCCGTGCCTGGCGGATCGTCGGCTGCGGAGAGCGCCGCCGGTACGGCCTCGCCGGGTGGTGCAGCGGCCGCGAACGCGCCCGTGGCGGGGGCTGCGGCCGCAGGGTCAGCTGCGCACGGGGCCGCCGAGGCGAGCACGGCCGCGCCCGGCGGCGCGCACTCCTCTGTGGCCACATCGGCGCCCTCAGCTGCCAGCGCACAGCCTGCGTCCGGCGGCGCGGCTTGGCCCGCCGAACCGGCGGCCCCCACCGCTGCTCCAGGCGTAGCCGAGGTCCCAAGCACCGGCGCGGTTTCGCCCGAGGTTGCCGGCACGCCCGCCGCTGCTCCCTACGTCGCCGAGGTGCCGAACGCCGGCGTCGGCGACGCGGTCGCCGAGCCTGGCGCCGTCGCCGGCGCGCCCACGGTCTACCCGGCCGCCGCGGGCGTCTACCCCGCCGTGGTCCCCTCCGCGGGCGCGGGCGCGGGCGCGGGCGCTTCGGCGCAGGAGCTCGTGGGCGGGGGCGCCGTCGCCGGCCACGCGAGCGCCGCCGCGGCGGAGGCGGCGGCCGCGGCGCACGACCCCTCCTGGGGCTCGCCGAAGGCGCACGACGCGTATGAGATCGCCAAGAGCGAGCTGGGGGTGCCCTACCTGTGGGGGGGCACGAGCCCCAAGACCGGGTTCGACTGCTCCGGGCTCGTGCAGTACGCCTACGGCCGCGCCGGCATCCACATCCCCCGTGTCGCCGCCGAACAGTTCGACGTCGGCACCCCGGTCGGCCTGCACCAGCTGCGCGAGGGCGACCTGGTGTTCTTCAAGGAACCCAACGGCTACATCCACCACGTCGGGATCTACGTCGGCGACTACAAATTCATCCAGGCGCCGTGCACCGGCCAGAACGTCGATTATGGAGACCTGCGCGAACCGTACTTCGCGCAGCAGTTCGCCGGGGGGCGGCGGATCGTGCCGCTATCGGCGCCGCCACCGGCGCTGGCCCCCCAAGTGCCGGCCGTCGCCGCGACGCCCGCGGTTGCCGCGGAGCCCGCCGCGTTCCAGGCTGAGACCCAACCGGCCGGCGGCACGCCGGGCGCGGTGCCGATAGCGGTCACTGGCGCCGCGCCCCCGGAGGCAGCCACCGACGCCGCGCCCTCGGTGGCGGTCACTGGCGCCGCGCCCCCGGAGGCGGTCGCCGAGCCCGCCGTGGTGGCCCCGGAGGTCCCGGTGGCGAGCGCCGCCGAGGCCGCTCCCGCGGTGCCCGGCGCCGTCCCCGCCGCCGGACAGGAAATCTCCCCCGGTGTCCACCTCTATGGCGAGCCGCTGCCGAGCGAGCCGCCGCCGCAGCCCGGGACGGCGGTCTTCAAGGCGCTGCAGGCGCAGGAGTCATCCTACCTGCGCCACACCGTGCAATTCCTGCAGGCGGTGCCGCCGCCGAGCGCCGAGCCGGCGTCGGCGGCCGCTGCCCCCGACGCCGTCGTCCAGGCGCCGGGCGAGCCGGCGGGGGCCGCCGAAGTCGCCGGCCAGAGCCCCGTCGCAGGCACGGGCGCGCCGGGGGAAGCCGTGGCGGGGGCCACGCCGGGCGT
>DATMMB010000141.1:0-2116 GCA_035569895.1 Solirubrobacteraceae bacterium
TCTCGTATGCGGTGAGCGCCCCGTCGACCGAGATCGCCTGGGGGATGTAGCCGATGCAGGCGCGCACGGCAAGGCTGTCGCTGCGCACGTCGTGCCCCCCCACGAGCGCCCGCCCGGAGGTCGGCGGCAGGAGCGTCGTCAGCACCCGGATAGTGGTCGTCTTGCCGGCCCCGTTGGGCCCCAGCAGGCCGAATGTCTCGCCGGGCGCCACCGCGAACGACACGCCGCCGACGGCAGTGAGGGTATCGAAGCGCACCACGAGGTCATCGACGAGCACCGCCGGGTCGACTCGCGCGTCGCGGCGTCTCGGGAGAGCGGTGGCTGTGGTGTGCTCGTGCGCGCTCACCGCGCGGGCTCCGGAGCCGGCGGGGTGGGGGAGGTGCGGCCCTGTGGGGACATGGAGGATTCCACCGCGGCCGGGGGGAATGTGCCTGCCGCGTGGGCGTCGAGCTCGCGGATCTTGCGGCGCACGCGCTTGCGCGTCTCGCCGAGCTCCTCTTTGAGCTTCGTCAACTCCGCCGCGCGGTGCTCGACCAGCCGCAGCTGGCGCTCGATGTGGCCGAGCGCCTCCTGCAGCAGCTCGCGGCGGCGCTCAGGGTGGACGTCGTCGCGGCGCAGCTGCGCGCGCACGGCCGCGCGTGCCTCCTCAGCGGAGAGCAGCGTCTTCAGCTCCTCGAGCGTGACCCCGAGCAGGTTCTTCAGACGCATCACCTCGCGCAACCGCTCCACCTCGGCGTCGGTGTAGACGCGGTGCTGTCCGGACGGCCGCTCCGGCGGAGCGGGGAGCAGCCCCAGCTCCTCGTAGTAGCGGATCGTGCGCGGCGTGGTGCCAACCAGGCGGGCGACGTCGCCGATGCGCAGCGGGACAGCGCCCGCGGAGGCGCTCACACCGGCATTGGGGCCCGCGGCGGAGCGCTTGCCCGGCGGACCCGCGACACGCGGCGAGGTGCTCACGATTGTGCCCCCGCGGCGGCGAGCTCACCGGCCGGGTCCTTGACGTGGCGGGGGCGCAGCAAACAGACGCCGGCGCCCACCAGCGAGGTGGCGGCGAGCACCCACAGCGCCGTGTGCATGTTGGCGATGAACGGGTCGAGCTTCTGTGCGGAGAGGCCCTTGGCGAGGCCGGAGAACACCGCGAACAGCGTCGAGCGGGGGATCGCGGAGGTGACGATCGCCATCACGAACGCGATCGACAGCACCGCGCCGGTGTTCTGCAGCAGCGTGCGCGCGCCAGCGGCGATCCCCCGCCGCTGCGGCGGCACCGTGCCCATCATCGCGGCGGTGTTGGGACTGTTGAACATCCCCGAGCCCACGCCCACCATCAGCAACCACAGCGTGCTCTGCCAGTAGGGGGTGTCCACCTGCAGCGTCGTCATCGCGGCAAGCGCGCCGGCGCTGACGAGCATCCCCAGCGCCGCCAGCCCCCGCGAGCCGTGGCGGTCGGCGTAGATGCCTGCGAGTGGGGATGACACCAGCATCCCCACTGCCAGCGGGATCAGCCTCACGCCGGCTTCGATCGGGCTGTCGCCCTGGGCGCCTTGGAAGTAGAAGACGAACAAAAACATCAGCGCGAAGCGCGCGAGCCCGTTGATGAACGCGGCGGCGGTGGCGGCTGCGAACAGGCGGTTCTTGAACAGCGTGAGGTCGAGCATCGGCGCGCGCGAGCGACTCTCGATGGCGACCCACAGCGGCAGCAGCACCAGCGCCGCCGCCAGTCCGCCGATCACGATCGGGTCGTTCCAGCCGCTCAGCCCGCCACGCGAGACGCCGAGCACGAGGCCGGTGAGGCCGACGATGAACGTGAGGTTGCCGAGCACGTCATACCCGCGGACCGCATCCGGTTTGGCCAGCTCGCGCAGGATCAGCGCGCCCCAGGCGGCGCCGGCGAGGCCGAGCGGCACGTTGAACCAGAAGACCCAATGCCAGGAGATGCCGACCAGCACGCCGCCCAGCACCGGTCCGATCGCCAAGCCGATCGCCGCGACCATCGTGTTGGTGCCCATCGCGAGACCCAGCTCCTCGCGCGGGAAGGCGTCGGTGACCAGGGCGGCGGCGTTGGCGAACAGGAAGGCCGAGCCGATCCCCTGCAGCACGCGCCACACGATCAGCACCTCGG
>DATMMB010000142.1:0-7678 GCA_035569895.1 Solirubrobacteraceae bacterium
GCCATCACGATCGCCCCGATGACCTTTGGACGAAGCGGCGCCTCGACCTTTGCTCTTCGGAGGATGCTGCTCAGCTCGATCGCGGCGTCGACGAACTCCGACTGCTCGGGAACCGTTACGGCGGTGGTTCCGTCGTCGGCCGCAAGCGCCAGCTCGACCTCCGCGCGCGACGGGAACGCGGTGAGCTCGTAGCCGTTCGACGTGAGCGGCACCCATTCCTCACCCGCGAGGAAGCGAGCGGCTACATCGAACCCGGTCTCCCCGGTTCCAGCGGCCCCGACCGCCACCAGCACGCGGTGATGGTCGGCCGCGTTGATTTCGTCGGCGTAGTCCACCGCTTCGCTGATTGCCAAGTCGAGCTTGCCGGCCTCGTTCTTTGCCTCAACGACAACGGCCGGCTCGCCCGCGAGGCACATAAGGAAGTCGGGCTTATTCAGGCCCAGCCCGATCTTCGGGAACTGGGCCACGATCTCGTTCTCCTCGACCGTGTCGCCGCCCTCGTCGGGGTGCCTCAAATCCCAGCCGCGCTGCTCTGCCTCGGCACGAACGTAGTAGCGGGCACGAGCCTCCGCGCGAATCCTCTTCCGACCGGCCATCCCCCGAGAGGCTACGAGGCCATGCGGCGGATCGGGTCGTAGTCCCCGTCCCGGTCTGGCTCGTCGTGCTCGCCCCGACGGGCCGCGCCGGGCACCCTCGCCGCACCTTTCGATACGGGCATCAGACGGGCCCCAAAGAAGCTAGTTGGCGCCCAAAAGAAGATGCAACACCGCATGGGCCGGCAGCCGGCGAGCGGGCGCCCTACCAGCGGTAGTGCGCGAACGCCTTGTTCGCCTGCGCCATGCGGAAGATGTCGTCCTTGCGCTTGTAGGCGCCGCCCTGCTGGGACTGGGCGTCGAGCAGCTCGTGCGCGAGGCGCTGAGCCATCGTCTTCTCGCGGCGCTGGCGGGCGAACTCGACCAGCCAGCGCACCGCCAGAGTGCGTGCGCGGCGGGCGGGCACCTCCACCGGCACCTGGTAGGTGGCGCCGCCGACGCGACGCGATTTGACCTCGAGCGTCGGCGTCAGCGCCTTGATCGACGCCTCCAGTGTCTCCAGCGGGTCTTTGTCGCTGCGCTCGGCGAGCACCGCGAGCGCGTCGTAGACGATCCGCTCGGCGAGCGACTTCTTGCCGTCGAGCATCACCTTGTTGATGATCTGCTGCGCCAGTTTGGAGTGGTGCAAGGCGTCCGGCTCGACGGGACGAACGGCGGCGGCGGCGCGGCGGGGCATCAGCTGGCCTCCCGCCGAGCGCGATAACCCGGCCCCCGAGCGCCGGCGCCATTGCGCCGAGCGTAACGTTCGCGCGACCGCGGGCCGCTGGATGTGGCACGGGCGGGCGTCACTACTTTTTCTTCACGCCGTACTGCGAGCGCGCCTTTTTGCGGTCGTTGACGCCGGCCGCGTCGAGCGTGCCGCGCACCACCTTGTAGCGCACGCCCGGCAGATCCTTCACGCGGCCGCCGCGCACGAGCACCACCGAGTGCTCCTGCAGGTTGTGGCCCTCGCCGGGGATGTACGCGGTGACTTCGATCGAGCCGGAGATGCGCACGCGCGCGACCTTGCGCAATGCGGAGTTGGGCTTCTTCGGGGTCGTCGTGTACACGCGCGTGCACACGCCGCGCCGCTGCGGGGCGACGACTTTTTTCTTGCGGCCCTTGCCCGACTTCAGTCCGGGGGTGGCGAGCTTCTTCTTCGGGGCTTCGCGGCCCTTGCGCACGAGCTGGGAGGTGGTGGGCATCCGGCCGGGGATGGTAGCAGCGCCGAGACTGTCAGCGTGCGAGGTAGCAGCGCGCAGGCCGTCGGCGTGCGGAGGTAGCAGCGCGCAGGCCGTCAGCTGTGCGAGGTAGCAGCGCGCAGGCCGTCGGCGTGCGGAGGTAGCGGTGCGCAGGCTGTCAGCTGTGCGAGGTGGCAGCGCGCAGGCCGTCGGCGTGCGGAGGTAGCGGTGCGCAGGCTGTCAGCTGTGCGAGGTGGCAGCGCGCAGGCTGTCGGCGTGCGGGCCGCAACCATGACCGCGCGTGCATGAGACGCCGCTCCTCGAAGACGAGTGTGCGTCTCGTGCAGGCCGCAACCGTGGCTGCCCGTCCGGCGCGAGCCATGATCGGCGCACATCGGTCGGGCGCCGTCACCGCGCTACGCCGCTTCGGGGGCGATGCCAGCCGAACGCAGAGGCGCTGGCATCAACGCCGCCGCCACGATCACCAGCACAAACGCCAGCGCCTGACAGACGATGCCGACCGCGCTGCCAGGCATCGGATCGCCGAACACGATGATCCCGCCGGCGATCCCCGCGATGTTGGCGGCCGTTCCCGTGATCGCGATCACCGGCACCGCCTCGCCGTCCTGCAGGCCGCGCGCGGAGGCGTAGAAGGCGACGATCGATGCCGCCACCGCCACCGCCAGCCACGGGCTGAGCAGGATGCCGAGCACCCCGTGCGCGCCGACGATCCCCGTCAGCGCCTTGATCGATGTGTCCGACACCCCGAACAGGATCCCCGCGGCGGCGCCCAGCATCACGCCGTGGTGCTCGGCGCGCCCACCCATCCGGGGGCCCATGATCAACAGGCCGCCGACGCCGAACAGGCCCGCCTCGAAGGAGATCATCGCCGACTGCGAGAAGCGCGCGTCGGCGCCGTGCAGCGCCGGCAGCGTCAGCCCCAGCAGCACGAGGCCCGCCGCCATCAGCCACAGCCCCGCCCACTGCCGCGGGCCCACCTTGAAGCCGAACATGCGGTCGGCCATCACGGCGATCAGCACCACGCCGCCCGCCAGCGACACCTGCACGACCGACATCGGCGCCATCGCCAGCGCCGCGACGTGCAGGCTCCACGAGCCTGCCGCCACCAGCATCCCCACCGCGAACCACTTCGATGAGAACAGCGCCCTCGCTGAGCGCAACGGGTGGCGCACGCTCACCGCACGCACTTCGTTCGCGCCCCGGTACTTGTAGAAGAAGCCGAGGTTCGCCACAAAGGCGCAGGCGAGCGAGAGCAGTATGCCAAGGTCCAGGGTCATAGGTGCGGGTGCTGCGGGGGTGCTGCGGATGGGGATGGGTGCTGCGGGTGGAGGTGCGGGTGCTGCGGGCGGGGATGGGGCGGGGTGCTGGCGGAGGTGCGGGTGCTGCGGATGGGGATGAGGAAGCTGCTGGTGCGGCGGGCGGCTGTACGGCTAGTGCTGGCGCTGCCGTGCGGCTGGAGGTCGGCCGGCGCTCCGGCTGGCCGTGCGCTGCTCCATCGGCAGCCGCCAGGCGATGCTTTACTGCGCCAGATCGATCCGGGCAGATTAACCGGAGCTACCTGAGTGCAACCTAAAGAGCGCATGGGGATCAAGCAAGAGGGGCCCGACCGAAGCCGGGTGACACGCGCCTTCGGCGCTGGCCGATTCGGGGATGCGAGCGAAGCGAGTGTCTCCCTCATCGGTCCCCGTTTCGGCCAGCCGGCCCTCGGCCACCTGCACCACCCTCTCGGGTCGAAGCCCCTACTGATGGTCGACGTGGACGGGGTGCTGTCGCTGTTCGGCTTTCCTGTCCACGATCCCCCCGAGGGCGCCTGGCACTCGATCGACGGCATACCCCACTTCCTTTCGGCCGCCGCCGCGCGGCACCTGCTCGCGCTGGCGCCGCTGTACGAGCTGGTGTGGTGCAGCGGCTGGGAGGAGAAGGCGGACGAGCACCTCCCCCACCTGCTCGGCCTGCCGCGGGGCATCCCGCACCTGCGCTTCAAGCGCGACACGCGCGTCGGGGAATCCCTGCACGGGCACTGGAAGCTCGCGGCGATCGACGCCTACGCCGAAGATCGCCCGCTGGCGTGGGTCGACGACTGCATCGACACCGCCTGCCGCGAGTGGGCGCAGGCACGGGCGGCGCCCGCGCTGCTGGTGCAGACACAGCCCAACATTGGCATCACCACCCAGGATGCAAAGGCGCTCGCACACTGGGCCGGACGTGGCACTCACGCGGCCTGTTGCTACTCCCCGGGCCCATAAAATCCGGCGCCGTGGAGGGTTCGCCTGAGCAAAGTGTGCTAACGGAGGAGATGCACCCAGAACGTCCCGATGGCGTGCATAGAGGCATCTGCACGGCAATGATCGCCTTCGGCATTGCCCTCATCGTCATAGCCGTGTTGATCCATCTCCCTGGCGCTCTGCGTTTCTTTCTCGGGGCGGCAGGCGTCCTGGTCGCCATTCTCGGCTTCTGCTTCGCTCTCGGCGTGACCCGCGTGGGTATCAGGGCTTCGGGCGATGGAGGGATCGAGGCGTCAGCCGATATGCCTACGGGCTACACGCGCACGATGACGATCAGCAAGTCGCTGCGCGGGGGCTCGAGCCCTGCGAAGTTCGGCCACCCACCACCGAGGGACGGCGTGATGCCTCCCAAGGAAGGCAAGATGCCCTCCAAGAAGGCTCCGTAGGACTAGTTTTGCGCGGCCAACTCTTCCTGGCGAGGAAAAGCCTCGGGACCACCCGAGGAGTTCTGTAGGACCTTGACCTGCTCTGGATTGATGACGACGGTCTCGCCGTTGTCAGCCTGTAGCTGGAGCATCTGACGGCTGGTAAGGGCATCCTGAAGAAGTTTGCGCACCTCCTCAAGCGACAAATCAACCTGAATAACCTCCCCTCCGCCAAATCCAATGCTGGTCATCTGCTCGTCTCCTTCATCTGATCCCCTGTTGCGACAAGTCTCAAGACTTAAGTATGTCAGACATCGCCTCCCTTTCGGCGCACCGCAATGTAAAGATCGCCAGCGCCGCTCGCGCCCTACTCCCGCGGCTCCTCCGGCACTTCAAGCTCCGCCAGTTCCTCGACAAACCCCGGGTCGGAGTCGCCGGCGCCGATCCGCTCCAGCGACGCGAGGTCGGCGTCGAACTCCTGTCCGTAACCGCCGCTGAGCGGGTCGCCGCCCTGCAGGCCGAGCTCGGCGGCGATCTCGTCCTGGTCGAGCAGCCCCACCTCGTCGATCGCGCGGGGGAGCGGTTCGGCGGGTTCGATCTCGATCCGCCGGTAGCGCTTCAGGCCGGTGGCGGCGGGGATCAGCTTGCCGATGATCACGTTCTCCTTCAGCCCGCTGAGGCGGTCGGTCTTGCCCTCGAGCGAGGCGTCGGTGAGCACCTTGGTGGTCTCCTGGAAGGAGGCGGCGGAAAGGAAGGAGTCGGTGTTGAGCGACGCCTTGGTAATCCCCAGGATGATGTCCTCGAACTGCGCCGTCTCCTTTTTCTCGGACTCCAGCTCATCGTTGACACGTAGGAATTCGAAGCGATCGACGAACTGGCCGGGGAGGTAGTCGGTGTCGCCCTTCTGGTCGACGCGCACCTTCTTGAGCATCTGGCGCACGATCAGCTCGATGTGCTTGTCGTTGATGTCGACGCCCTGGGACTTGTAGACCTCCTGCACCTCGCTGACGAGGTAGCGCTCGGTCTCGGTGCGCCCGCGCAATTTGAGCAGGTCGTGCGGGTAGAGCGAGCCCTCGTTGAGCTGCCTGCCGGCGACGATCCGCTCGCCCTCGCGTACGAACAAGCGCGTGCGCCGCGGGAAGCTGTGACGGTGCTCCTCGCCGGCGTCATCGGTGATCACGACGGTGAGCGCCTTCTCGGACTCCTCGATCCCGACGACGCCGTCCTGCTCGGCGATCTGCGCGAGGCCCTTGGGCTTGCGCGCCTCGAACAGCTCCACCACGCGGGGCAGGCCGTGGGTGATGTCGGCGCCGGCGACCCCGCCGGTGTGGAAGGTGCGCATCGTCAGCTGCGTGCCCGGCTCACCGATCGACTGCGCGGCGATGATCCCCACCGCGTCTCCGATCTGGGCGGTCTGGCCGGTCGCCATCGCGCGCCCGTAGCAGGCCTGGCAGACCCCGCTGTGGGCACGGCACTTCAGCACCGAGCGCACTGGCACCGTCACCTGCGTGCCGCGGTCGTGGTCGTCCTGGTTGGCCTTGGCGATCTCCGCGAACTGGTCGCGACCGATTTCCACGCCCTGCTCGACCAGCGTGCGGCCGCGCTTGGTGGCGAGCTCCTTGGCGGCGACGCGCCCGACGAGGTTGTCGTTGGGCTCCCCCCCATCCTTGAACACCGGCATGTCGATGTGATCCTCCGCGCCGCAGTCGTCCTCGCGGATGATCACGTCCTGAGCCACGTCGACGAGACGGCGCGTGAGGTAGCCGGAGTCGGCGGTGCGCAGCGCGGTGTCGGCGAGACCCTTGCGCGCGCCGTGCGTGGAGATGAAGTACTCAAGCACCGACAGCCCCTCCATGAAGTTGGCCTTGATCGGGCGCTCGATGATCTCCCCCTTCGGGTTGGCCATCAGCCCGCGCATCCCCGCCAGCTGGCGGATCTGCTTGAAGGAGCCGCGCGCGCCGGAGTTGGCCATCATGAAGATCGGGTTGAGCTCGTCGAGGTTCTCGACCATCGCGTCGGCGACCTCGTCGGTGGCGGCGTTCCACTTCTCCACGACCGCCTCGTGGCGCTCCTCCTGGGTGATCAGCCCCATGTCGTACTGCTCGGAGATCTCTGCCACCAGCTTCTCGTAGCGGCCGAGGATCTCCTCCTTCTCGGGCGGGATCACGACGTCGTTCTTGGAGATCGTGATGCCCGCCTGCGTGGAGTACTTGAAGCCGAGGTCCTTGAAGGCGTCGAGCACCAGCGATATCGCGGTGGCGCCGTAGCTCTGCACGAGCGCATCCACGAGGCGCGTGGTGTCGCGCTTCTTCATCGACTGGTTGACAAACGTGTACTTGGAGGCGTCGAACTCGTCGCCCAAGGCCTCCGCCAAAGCCCGCTCGATGCGGTCGTTGTAGACGATCCGCCCGACCGTGGTGAGCAGGTGGCCGCCCTCGCGGCCGAACGGCCGGAACTCGGCCACGTCGTGCAGCGTCACCACGCCCGCCTCGTAGGAGAGCTCGGCCTCCTGCGCGGTGCGGAACACGTGCGGGCGGGGCTCGCCCGACGGCCACTTGCCGTCGGCCAGCAGTTCCTGCTTGGCGGCGAGGTCGTCGGCTTCGGGGCCGTAGGTGAGGTAGTAGGCGCCGAGGATCATGTCCTGCGTGGGCGTCGCCAGCGGCGCGCCGTGGGCGGGGGAGAGGATGTTGTTGGAGGACAGCATCAGGATCCGCGCCTCCGCCTGCGCCTCCGCGGAGAGCGGCAGATGCACGGCCATCTGGTCGCCGTCGAAGTCGGCGTTGAAGGCGTGGCACACCAGCGGGTGCACCTGGATCGCCTTGCCCTCGACCAGCAGCGGTTCGAACGCCTGGATCCCGAGGCGATGCAGGGTGGGCGCGCGGTTGAGCAGCACCGGGTGCTCGTGGATGACCTCCTCCAGCACGTCCCACACCTCGCCGATCATCGAGTCCACCATCTTCTTGGCGGCCTTGATGTTCTGCGCGGACTTGCGCTCCACCAAGCGCGCCATGATGAACGGCTTGAACAGCTCCAGCGCCATGATCTTCGGCAGCCCGCACTGGTGCAGCTTCAGATAGGGGCCGGCGACGATGACCGAACGCCCGGAGTAGTCGACGCGCTTGCCGAGCAGGTTCTGGCGGAAGCGCCCCTGCTTGCCCTTGAGCATGTCCGAGAGCGACTTCAGCGGACGGTTGCCCGGACCGGTGACGGGACGGCCACGACGGCCGTTGTCGAACAGCGCGTCGACCGCCTCC
>DATMMB010000143.1:0-7427 GCA_035569895.1 Solirubrobacteraceae bacterium
CCCGTCGGCGAGCAGCTCGCCAAGCGCAGCGGCCAGCGCCGCCGGGTAGCGGCTGACGATCCGCGCGGCGCCGGCCTGTGCCAGCTCGCTCCAGCATTGGGGACCGTCGGCGGCGACGAGCGGCGTCCCCGAGGCGAGCGCGCCGGCGAGCGTGCCCTTGCGCGAGGTGGGGCCGGGCGTGTCGGCGAACAGCAGCACCGGGCGGGCGGCGAGCGCGTCGGAGAGCTCCTGCGCAGGGAGCGCGCCGGTGAAGGAGACCGCCGTCGCGAGGCCCCGGCGGCGTGCCGCGTCCAGCCAGGCCCGCCCCGAGGACGAGCGCGGCCCGGGCGCCCCGAGCAGCAGCAGGCGGGCGGCGGGGACGCGCTCGCGCAGCAGCGCCAGCGCGTCGAGCGCCAGCGCCGTCGCGGCGGGGTCGTAGTTGTAGCCGAACACGCCCACCACGTCGCCGCCGGCCGACCCACCACCCGGTGGCGGCAGGTTGGAGAACACCGGCGCGAGCGCCAGCGGGCGCCGCGGTAGCCACCGGCGCGAGCGCAGCCAGCGCACCCGGAAGTCGGCGGTGACGAGCACGCCTGAGGACGCGCGCAGCAGCCCGACCAACGCCGCGCGCTGGGTGAGCGCCCAAGCCGCTCCGCGCCCGCGCCCACGCCGCCAGGGGAAGGCGAGCTCGTGGCCAAAGACGATCAAGGGGATGCGCGCGCGGCGCAGAGCGGCGACGGTAGGTGGCACGAACACAGGCAGGCCACGGTGAGAGAGCGCGAACACCGAGTAGTGCAGCAGCACCGCGTCGGGGCGCTCGCGCGCGAGCCCAGCGTGCAGCCCGCGCAGCCAAACGCGCTGCTGGGAGCGCGCGGCGCTCAGCGAGGGCGCGTCGCGCTGTAGCCAGTGCAGCGAGCACGGCACGCCGGCCTCGCTCAGCGCGGCAGCGAGGAGCGTGGCGTGGTCGTGCACGCCGCACGGGGAGCGGACCGACACGCCCACCGCGGCGACCCGTGCCGAGGGCGGGACCGCGCCGGGGGCGGGACCGCGCCTCGCCGGCGCCGGCGAGGCGCCGCTCACCCGAGGATCTCGCCGCGGTAGGCCGCCTCGATCGCCTCGGTCAGCGCGGAGAGCTCGCCGGTCGGCAGGATCAGCCCGGTGACGCCCGGCTCGATCAGGTCGCGCATGCCCGTGTCGGCGCTCACGAGCACCGGCACCCCGCACGCCATCGCCTCGGCAGGGGCGTAGGCGAAGCCGTCCTCGTAGCTGGGGTGCACGCACAGGCGGGCGCGGCGCAGATGTGGCAGCGGATCGCCGGGCACAACGGCAATGCGGGGGTCGGCGGCGCGCGCGGCCTCGATGAAGCGCCGCACCCCGCGCGCTTTCCAGCCGCCCACGAGCGTCAGGCGGATGTCGTCGAACGGGAGCCGGCGGACGGCGTCGATCAGCAGCGGCACGCCCTTCGCCACCGAGAGGCTGCCGATGTACACGATCCCGAACTCCTTCCGTTTCGCCGCGCGCGCGGCCTCGACCTCAGGCACCTGCTCGACGTCCGCCATCCCAGCGATCCCGGTCTCCCCCACCCCCGCGACCTCCGGGAGCGGCGAGTAGCGCGGGTGGGGCGTCATCGGCAGCAGCGCGAGCTTGCGTGCGGGGACGCCCTGCGCCAGGAACGACTCGATGGTGTAGCGCGAGGCGCAGTAGATCCGGTCGGCGCACTCGTATTCGGTGAGGTAGCGCGCCAGCACGTGCGTCCCGAACGAGCGCTCCAGCGGGTACTGGCGCAGCGCCTGCGCGTGCCGGCGCGCGACGTGGCGCACGTGCGGGGTGCCGGTCATCATCGCTACCGAGCGGTAGCCGCCGCGCCGGGCCGCGTGAAACTGCGTGAGCGACTGGCGGTTGAATGCGATCAGGTGGTCGGCGGCGGGCAGCCGCCGGGCGGCGTCGGCGTCGTAGGAGGCGCGCATGCGCCACACCCGCCAGCCGGGCGAGACGCGCGCGAGCGGCATTGCGGCGGAGGTGAGCAGCCGCAGGCGCAGCTCCGAGGGGGCAGCGGCGGCGAACGGCGGGCGCGCGGTGTCGCAGATGCACGCCGGCTCCTGCCCGCGCCGTCGCAGCGCCTCGACGATCTCCTCGAGGTGGCGCCCCAGCCCGCCGCCGCCAAACGGGGCGTTGCAGCTGACGACCACTTCGCCTGCCGGCAGCACGGCCTCCTGCGCGCGCTCGGTGGCGGATCGCCAGCTCGCGTCGAGCGCCCCCCGGCCCAGCGTGCCCGGGCCGTCTGCACCCGGGCGCTCGGTTTCGTGCGGGCGCTCCGTCGCGCGCACCTGCTCAGTCGACACGGTCGTACCCCCACAGCGTCAGGAGATCGCGGCCGAGGTAGTCGCCGAGCGCGGCGACCTCGCCCTCGAAGCGCACCCGCAGCTCACGCATCAGCGCCTCGTCGGGAGCGAGCGGCGGGGCGTAGACGAAGCGCCGGCGGGCCGCCCGCAGCGCGCCGCGGCGCAGCCGCCGGGGCGCGAGCTTCAGCGGCGCCCGCGCATACCGCGCGAAAGGCGTGCGCCCCACCGACACGGCGTGCACGAGCTCGTGCAGCCGCGGCGAGCGTACGCGCACGGTGGGGTTGGCGTGCTGCAGCTGGATCGAGGCGGCGTGGTCGACGCCGAGGAACCGCAGCACCTCGCGCACCGTCGTCTCGTTGGACGCGCGGAAGTCGTCGTAGATCAACACCAAAACCTGCTCGCGCGGGAACACCGCGTGGAAGCGGCGCAGCTGCTCGACGTAGCGCACGTGCTCGGAGTAGCGCAGCGCCGCCGGCCAGTAGGCGTTGGGGGGGATGCGCTCGCCGCGGCGCCGCTCTTCCTCGAGCGCCAGCGCCCGGCGCAGGTCGTTCTCGCTCTCCAGGCGCGACTCGACGAACTGCAGGTGAAGCGAGCGTAGGAAGCTCGCCGGCTCGCGCAGGATCGCGACGATCCGCGCGGACGGTTGCAGCGCGGCGATCGCGCCCGCCGCGAGGTGCGACATCAGATAGGTCTCCGACGCCTCGCCGACCCGCTGCTCCGGGCGCGCCGGCGCGAACAGCGCCAGGTACTCCGCGAGCGTCCGCGGCAGCCGGCTGCCGGGGGGCATCTGCGCGGGCGGGTGGAGATCCGCGGCGAGGAAACGCGGCGACTTCTCGGCGGGCATGTAGATCTGGGGATGGCTGCGCAGCATCTGGTGGAGCGCGGTGGTGCCGCACTTGTGGTGGCCGACGACGAAGAAGTCGGGGACGCGCCCCGCCTCGCTGGGGAGACGCCCAGCCCCAGCGGCGACGTTGGCTGCCTCGCCGGCGACATGCCTCCCGGTGGGTAGGCACCCCGCCCCACCCACGACGCGCCCCACCTCACCCGACGCGGTCATAGCCCCAGAGCGTGACGAGGTCGCGGCCGAGGTAGTCGCTGACGGCCTCCACCTCGCCCTTGAAGCGCCGGCGCAGCTCGCGCATGAGCTCCTCGTCGGGCGGGCGAGGGGTGCGGTAGACGACGCTGCGCCACCGCGCCCGCACGCGCTCGTCGCGCAACGGCGCGGGTGTCAGCGCATGGACGGCGCGCCCGAACGGCTTGGAGGATTCCGGCCGCGTGCGCGCGGTGCGCGCCGCGTCGGCGAGGCGATGCAGCTGTGGCAGGCGCACCGCTTTGACCGGTTTGGTTTGCACCGTTTGCACCGGCACCTGCTGGTCGACGTCGAGGAAGCGCAGCACGCCGCGCACCGTCGCCTCGTTGTCGGCGCGGAAGTCGTCGTAGATCAACACCAAAACCTGCTCGCGCGGGAACACCGCGTGGAAGCGGCGCAACTGCTCGACGTAGCGCACGTGCTCGGAGTAGTGCAGCGACTCGGGGTGGTGGCAGCGGCGGGGGATGCGCCGGCCGCGGCGCCGCGCCGGCTCGAGCGCCAGCGCGCGGCGCAGGTCGCGTCGCGTCTCGACGTGGCTTGAGACCATCTGCAGGTGAAACGAGCGCAAAAAGCTCGCCGGCTCGCGCAGGATCGCGACGATCCGCGCGTCGGGCCGCAGCTGCGCGATCCCCCGTGGCGCCTCATGCGAGCGCAGGTACTCGGGCGAGGCCTCACCCACCCGCTGCCCGGGCGCCGCCGCCGCGAACAGCGCCAGGTAGCCTTCGAGCGTGCGCCGGTGGGGCACCGCGGCGGCGCGCTCCACCAGTCGCGAGCGCAGGTCGGAGGCGAAGAAGCGCGGCTCCTTGACGTCGGGCATAAAGATCTGCGGGTGGCCGCGCAGCATCTGGTAGAGCGCGGTCGTGCCGCACTTCTGGTGGCCGACGATGAAGAAGTCGGGTGTGCGCTGTGCGGCCGCGACGCTCATGGCCGGCCGCGAATATACGGGGGGACGCCCCCGCACTTGTGAACAACGCGGAATTGCGAGCGCTCACGCAGGCCGGTCATATCCCCAGAGCTTCACGAGGTCGCGGTCGATGTACTCGCTCAGCGCCGCGACCTCGCCGCGGTAGCGCTCGCGCAGCTCGCTCATCAGCGCCTCGTCGGGCGCACCCGGCGCGGTGAAGACGATATTGCGCTGCACGGCGTGAAGCGCCCCGCGCCGCAGGCGGCGGGGGGCGACGGCCTTGATCGTCGCCTTCGCCGCGCCCGACGCCGGGCCCTGCCCGACGGTGACGGCGTGGAGGAGCTCGTGCAGACGTTGTGAGCGCGCGCGCACGCTGGGGTTGGCCTCGGCGAGAGCGACCGGCACCGTCTCCTCGACATCCAGGAAGCGCAGCACGCGCCGCACGGTTGCTTCGTTGGCGGCGCGGAAGTCGTCGTAGATCAACACCAAAACCTGCTCGCGCGGGAACACCGCGTGGAAGCGGCGCAACTGCTCGACGTAGCGCACGTGCTCGGAGTACAACAGCGCACGCGGCCAGTAGGAGTGAGGCGGGATGCGCTCGCCCCGGCGCCGGTGGTCCTCGAGCGCGAGCGCCTTGCGCAAATCGCCCTCGGTCTCGACGTAGGTCTGCACGAACTGCAGGTGCAGCGAGCGCAAAAAGCTCGCCGGCTCGCGCAGGATCGCCACGATCCGCGCGTCGGGGCGATCCTGCGCGATCCGCTGGGCGGCGGTGCGCGACCACAGGTACAGCGCCGAGGCCTCCCCCACCCGCTGCCCCGGACGCGCGTCGGCGAACAGCGCGAGATACTCCGCGAGCGTCCGCGGGGTGCCGCCGGGGCGCGGCGGCGTGCGTTCATGCAGCTCCGAGGCGAAGAACCACGGCTCCTTGGCGGCGGGCATGTAGATCTGGGGATGGGCGCGCAGCATCTCGTACAGCGCGGTGGTGCCGCACTTCGGGTGGCCGGCGATGAAGAAGTCGGGCATCCCGGGCGTCGCGGCAGGCGCCCCAGGCATCGAGTCGGCTACACCAGGCATCGCGGCAGTCACCCCGGGCGTCGCGGCGAGGACGGCGCGCGCCCGCGGAAACGGCGCACGGCCAAGGGAAAGGAGAGGGGAAGGAGAAGAGGGATGGGTCGCCTCCGCCGGACCCTCTCCCTGCGGCTCAGCCGACGGCGCCTCCCCCGACCGCGCGGCGCCACCCGCGGCGCGCGCGGTGGCGGAGCGGTAGTAGGCGCTGGAGGTGCGCAGCGCGACGAGCGTGTCGAACTCCTGCAGGCGCCCGCCGACGATCACCATCACGCGGTCGCAGATGTCGAGCGTGGACATCCGGTGGGCGACGATGAACAGCGTCAGCTCGTGCTTGAGCGCTACCAGCGACTCCTGGATCAGCATCTCCGAGTGCGGGTCGAGCGCGCTGGTGGGCTCGTCGAGCACGATCGCCTGCGGGCGGCCGGCGAGCGCGCGCGCGAGGCAGATGCGCTGCTGCTGGCCGCCGGACACCGCGTCGGCACGCGGGCCGACGATCGTCTGGTAGCCGTGCGGCCACGACATCACGTCCTCGTGGATGCGCGCCAGCCGCGCGGCGCGCTCGACGGCGGCGTCGTCGAGCGCGCGGAAGTAGCGGATGTTGTCGGCCACCGAGGCGTGCACGAGGCGCGGTTCCTGGGGCACGTAGGCGACGCACCGATGCCAGTCCTCGCGGGCGATCTGCTCGGCGGGGACGCCGTTCACCAGGTAGCGTCCGCCCGCGGGGAAGCGCAGCTGCAGGAGGATCTGCACGAGCGTCGACTTGCCCGCGCCGGACGGGCCGATGACGCCGATCGTCTCGCCGCCGTCCACCTCGAAGCTGACGTCGGTGAGCACCGGTCGCTCGGGCCGGTAGGCGAAGGAGACGCGCTCGAACGCGAGCGTGCGCACCCGCTGCAGCGGCCGATCGCCCGTACGCGGGCAGCTCTGCTCGTAGCGGCGCAACACGCCCTGCAGGCGTTCGATGAACGGCAGCGACTGCTGCAGCCCCTGGTAGGAGCTCTGCACCTGCTGGCCGTTGGAGCCGGCGCGCACGAGCAGCAGCACGACGGCGCCGAGCGAGGCGGCGTGGCCGCTGCCGGCGGCGTAGAGGCCGATGAGGCTGGCGAGGAGCAGCAGGTAGATGAGGCTCTGGTAGAGGTTGGGGATCAGGCGGGAGAGCAGCTGCGTGCGGTAGAAGAACTCGCGCGCGCTCGTCACGAGCCGGTCGATCCGCTCGCGCTGGGCGGCGCCGACGCCGAACACGTGCGTCTCTTCGGCGACGCGGATCGTCTCGCCGATCCCGCCGGCGTATTCGATCTGCGCTTTGGAGAGGGCGCGCGCGCGGCGCATCCCGATCGAGCGCAGCGGCCGCAGCGCCGCAAACAGCGCGAGCGCCGCGACGAGCACCGAGGCGGCGGCGGCCACGTTGAGCGCGAGCGCCGAGATCATCAGCACGAGGAACGTGAACAGGGCGGTGATTAGCGTCGTCGCCTGCAGCGCCCCGCTGGTCGCCTGCATCACCTGGCTGGTCATGATCTCCTGCAGATGCCCCTCGCGGTCGCTGGACTGCACCTCCCAGGAAGCGCGCGTGAAGGCGTGAAAGAGGCTGGTGCGCAGCTGGCGCTGCACGTCGGCAGCGATCCGCGCGGGCAGGATCGAGAGCGGCGCCTGCAGCGCCAGACGCAGCAGCGCGAGCACGATCGCGACGACGAACAGGGTGTCGATCGAGGTGTGCAGGTCGAACAGGCCGAAGCGCGAATGCACGCCGCTCTTGCCGCCGACGAGCGTCGCCGCGATCTGCGCGATCAGCGCGAGCACGCCGGCTTCAGTGAAGCCCGAGAGGATCGAGCAGCTCGCCAGCGCCGCCACCGCGCCGCGCCGCTCGCCGAGCAGCAGCTGCAGCCGCGAGCGCGTCGCGGAGAGGCCCGCGGGGGGCGCGCCGGGTGCCTGTGGACGCGCGCCCACGGCACTCATCGCACACCCGCCGCGATCGCAGGGCGCGCTGCGCCACCCACCACCATGGGGGGCTCGCCACGCCCGTCCCACCGCGCCACGCCCGCGGGGC
>DATMMB010000144.1:0-17998 GCA_035569895.1 Solirubrobacteraceae bacterium
TGCCCGATTATTGACCACGAACACATTCCCCGTCGACTGGTCCACCGCGATCCCCTCGAACGCGTTGGACGACCCGAACGGCGCGCCCACCGGTTCGCGCGCTTCAAGCGCCGACGCGGCCGGGACGTGGCACGCGATCGCCGACGCCCCGGCCAGGCACACCGCCGCCGCCCTGAAGAGCCTCACCGATACGCGGCTCCGGCGCGGCGCGGTCGCTTGCATCGCAACCCTCGCGGCCGATCGCCTCGCGCCGGCGCCCGCACCGGGCCCGCGGCCCCCGTTGTACCTCCGGTTTATTCTCCGCACGATTCCCTCTTCCCCCTGGTCGGTGGTTCCCTCGACGTTTCCAAGCCGCGCCACGCACAACCGCGCGAGCCGCTCATGACCGCACCACGCCGGGCATCGCCTGCTCGCTAATCGCCCGCTCGACCTCGCGGCCGCGGTCGGTGAGGCGCCAGGCGTTGGGCTCGCCGCGGCCGGTGCGGAGCGCATTGTTGGCGATCAGGCCGAGGTGCTCGAGGCGCGCGAGCAGCTTTGACATCTGCCCGGCGTCGGCGATCCCGGAGGCGTCGGCGACTTCGCGGCTGGAGGGGTTCGCTCCGCTTGCGCTGAGCTCGGCGATCGCGAGCAGCACCCGCACCGTGCGGTAGGTGAGGCGCATGTGCAATCCGCGCAGCGGGTTCTCAGGGGCCGGGGGCCGCTTGGCGGGAGGGCGTTTGCGCGACGTGCGTCGCGCCAGTTCCTCATCGGCCGCGGCGGGCCCCAGGTAGGGCAGCACCACCATCGCCATCAGTGGGTTCAAGAGTTTCGACAGCGGCTCGGGCTCGCTCGTCGAGAGGCGGGCGTGCAGCACCGAGAGCACCGCGCCGACGATGCCCTCGGCCGCAAGCCGCGCCGGCCTTGGCCCCGCGGTCACTTCGTGGCGGCCCTCATGCACGACGTCGACCAGCGCCTCCACCGTCATGCGGCGGTGCTTGAGCACCTGGCGGTCGCCGGCGAACGTGTCGACCACGCACAATGCGCCGGCTTCGGGTTCCTCGTCGAGCCACTGCAGGAGCGCGGCGAGGCCAGCGCGGATCCGCTCCCGCCAGCGCCCCTCGCCGTCGGTGTAGGCGGGGACAAGGCGCTCCACCGCGCGGGCGAGCGTCGCTTCGAACGCCGCCAGGAAACAGGCTTCGCGATCGTCGAACAGTTCGTAGAAGGTGCGGCGCGAGACACCGGAGCGCTCAACCACGTGCGCGACCGTCACGTTCGTGACGCCGCGCTCGCGCACCAGGTGCACCATCGCGCCGAGGATGCGCACACGCTGCAACTCCTCCATCCGGCCGGGGCCGATCGACTGGACCGCCCCCGTGGCCCCCGCGCCGCCCGGGGCCACGCCCGGCGAAGCGGCACCCGCTAGGCGCACCCTCGTGCTGTCGCGGCCCCGCCCGTTCCGGGAGGCCCCGCGCCGGGCCGACATCGCCACCACGCTGCCGGCGCCCCCAGCCTCGATCTCCTCCAGGCGCGCAGCGGCGCCCGGCGTGAACATTCCTCGTGAACCCACGCTGATCCAGCTCCCTCGTCGACGTGCCTCATCCCTCTCCCGAGACAAGACCCTGCCAGTGCTGGCCCAGGGCCCATCCCGAACGGCGCGGCCCCATTCCAACCTATGTCTGCTGTAAACCTGGTGGCCCCCTGTGGACCACCGCAGCAGGACTTATATAAGCAGAGTGCGCATGGCCTGTCAAGTCGCAAGCAGAAAACGCGCCGTGCTTATAGCGGCAAGTCGCTCAGACCGGCACTACGCCGTGGCGCTTCCACGGCCGCTCGACGCGCTTGCCCTGCGCCATCTCGAGCGCTTTGCAGATCGTCGCGCGGGTCTCGCGCGGGTCGATCACATCGTCGATCAGGTCGTTGCCGGCGGCGATGTACACGTCGAACTGCTTGCGGAACGCCTCGATCAGCTCGGCGCGCTTGGCGGCGGGGTCCTCGGCCTCCTCGACGACCTTGCGGAACGCGATCTCGACGACCCCCTCGGCGCCCATCACCGAGATCTCGGCGGAGGGCCACGCGACGATCAGGTCGGGCTCGTAGGCGCGGCCGTTCATCACGTAGTAGCCGGCGCCGTACGCCTTGCGGGTGATGACGGTGATCTTCGGAACGGTGGCGTTGGCGACCGCGTACAGCATCTTCGCGCCGTGGCGGATGATCCCTTCGGCCTCGACCTTCGTGCCGACCATGAAGCCGGGCACGTCCTGGAGAAACACGAGCGGGACGCCGAACGCGTTGCAGAGGTTGACGAAGCGCGCGGCCTTGTCGGAGGAGTCGTTGTCGAGGATCCCCCCCAGTTGCTTGGGCTGGTTGGCGACGATCCCGGCGGGCCGCCCGCCGAAGCGCGCGAAGCAGGTGATGATCGTCCGCGCCCACTGGCGCTTGATGTCCAGGTAGTCGCCGTCGTCGACGATCAGCTTGATCACCTCGTACATGTCGTAGGGCTTGCGGTTTGACTCCGGCAGCACATCGAGCAGCGCCTCCTCGCGACGGTCGATCGGGTCAGACTCGGTCCCACCCGCCCCGGGCGCCCGCAGCGGCGGGGGCTCTTCGCAGTTGGAGGGGAAGTAGGAGAGGTATTCCTTGATCCGCGCGATGCACTCCTCGTCGTCGGCCACCTCCATGTCGCCCACGCCGGAGCGGCGGCAGTGCACGCGCGAGCCGCCCAGTTCCTCCTGGGTGACATCCTCGCCGACCGCCGCGCGCACGAGGTGGGGCCCGGCGAGCGCCATCGAGCCGCGGCCCTTGACCATCGGCACGAAGTCGGCGAGGCCGGGGATGTACGCGGTGCCCGCCGCGCACGGCCCCATCAGCGCGGCGACCTGCGGGATCACCCCGCTCATCACGACCTCCTCGCGGAACAGGTGCCCCGAGCCCGCGAACATCGCGCCGGCCGCCTCCTGCACGCGCGCGCCCGCGGAGTCCAGCAGCCACACGAACGGGATCCGCTTGGTCAGCGCCAGCTCGCGCAGACGAGTGGTCTTGATCTCCCCGGTCATCCCCATCGAGCCCGCCATCACCGTGAAGTCGTACGCGCACACCGCCGCGAGGCGGCCGTCGATCTTGCCGTAGCCGGTGATCACCCCATCCGCGGGGGCCTCGACGCCGTCCATCGCGCGCTGCGCGAAGTGCGGGCGCCCGTGGATGCCCAGCTCCACGAACGTGCCGTCATCGATCAGCAGCGCGATCCGCTCGCGCGCGGTGAGCTTGCCGCGCTCGTGCTGCTTGGCGATCTTCTCCTCGCCGCCGCCGAGCTTGATCTTCGCGCGGCGGGCTTCGAGGTCCTCGACCAGCGGGCGCAGCAGGGAGGCGGGGGTGTCGATGGCGGCGGTGGGCGTCTCGGGGGTGGGGACGTCGGCGGCCGGCGCCGCGGGAGTCTCGGTGGGCGCGTCGGTGGGCGTGTCGTCGCTCATGTCAGCGGCCTTTCCACACGGGGTCGCGCTTTTCGAAGAACGCGGTGACGCCCTCCACGATGTCTTCGGTGGAGAGCGCCAGCGACAGCTGCGCGCGCAGGTAGTCGAGCGCGTCCTCCAACGGCATGTCCAACTGCCGGCGCATAGCATCCTTGCCGAGACGCATGATCAGCGGCGACTTGCCGGCCAGCTTGGCGGCCCACTCGGCGACCGCCGCGTCGAACTCCGCGGCAGGCACGACCTTGTTGACAAGCCCCGCCGAGAGCGCCTCCTGCGCCGAGAGCCGCTCGCCGAGCAGCAGCAGCTCGTTGGCCTTCTTGCGCGGCACATTGCGGTAGATCAATGCCATGATCATGAACGGAAACGCTCCCACGTTGATCTCGGGCGTCCCGAACGTGGCGTTCTCGGAGGCGACGATCAGATCGCACGCCAAAGCGATCCCCAGCGCCCCGGCGAGCACGTGCCCGCGCGCGGCGCAGATGACGGGCTTGGGCATGGAACCGATCAGCTTGAACAGCCCCACGAAGCGCTCGGTGCCGAAGTGCTTGTACACCAGCGGCACATCCCCGGCGAAGCCGCCGAGGTTGGCGCCGGAGGAGAACACCTTCTCGTGCGAGGAGGCGAGCACCACGCAGCGCGCCTCAGCGTCGTCCCGCGCGCGCTCGAACGCGGCGATCAGCCCCAGCAGCAGCTCCGGCGAGAGGGCGTTGCGGGTCGCCGGCTCGTTGAGCGTGATAGTGGCGACGCCGTTGGCAAGGGTGTAGAGGACGGGTGCGGGCGGGACCTCGGATGCCGGCGCCTCCCGGGCGGACTGGGACTGGTCGGCGGCATCGGGCTGCTCGGACACGACCGGCATCGTAACCGGCCGGCGTGGCGCCTGCACGCCGGGCTGGCTGCTCAGCCAGGGCGCTGGGGCGCACTATCGGGTGTTATTCCCACTCGATTCGCTCGGCCAGCTCCTTCGTCCCGAGGTCGATCAATCCGCTGCGCTCGATCGGCTCGTAGCGCATGCCGCGCAGCGCGAACCAATGGATCTCGCGCTTTTGCGGATCCACGATCAGCGCCTCGTCTACGTAATGGGCGGCGTAGAACGGCAGCTTCGCCCAGCTCTCGTCGTCGGGGGAAACGATCTCCACGACGAGCGCCGCGGTGGAGTAGTACATCTCATCGGGTCCGGGGTGATGGATGCCGCCGTCCGGCACGCGGTAGTTGCCCCTGGCCCCAAGATTGAAGCCCCCCATCGCCGGGGTGAGACCCCCGGCGCGCGCCAACGGCCCCAGCAGCTCCGCGAGCTGCTGCTGGATATGGGAGTGCCGTCCATATGGGGCCGGATTCACGTGCAGCACCCCTTCCCACATCTCGTCGGCACCGTCAAGCCCGAACTCCTCCCGGCGCGCCAAGAACTCATCGATCTCCACCGGAAGCGGATCGAGAATGACCGTCGGCATTGGGCGATTCTAGCGCCCGCGAACAGCTCGTGTAGCTCATTGTGTGCACGTTACGCACGGCTTGGGACGGAACGCTCGGCCTCCTTCGTCCTCCCCCGGGGCAGCCGTCCGGCCCGGCCCGGGCCGGACGGAGGGGTGGGCGTCAGCCCGCTTTCCTTTTCCTGGCTGAAGCGCTAGTTTCTGCGAGCACAAGCGATCACGACGAACCGCGCCGCGTTCCGCGCGACCCACCAGACAAGGAGCCCACCCGAGATGGCCGCCACCGCCGAGCCCGTGCTGAAGCCGGACTTCCACGCCAAGCGCAAGCACTTCCTGTTCACCGACGAGCACGAACAGCTGCGCGAGTCGATCCGCAACTTCGCGATCAAGGAGCTGGCGCCGCACGCGGAGGAATGGGAGGAGACGACATTCCCGGACTCGGTGTTCGCGCGGATGGGCGAGCTCGGCTTCCTCGGCCTCGACAAGCCCGAGGAGTGGGGAGGGCAGGGCGGGGACTACTACAGCGCGCTAGTGCTGGCCGAGGCGATCGGCTACGCCAACAGTGGCGGCCTCGCGATGGGCGTGGCGGTGCAGACCGACATGGCGATGCCGCCGATCCTCGCGTTCGGGACCGAGGAGCAGAAGCGCCAGTGGGCCGAACCGGCGATCAAGGGGCAGAAGATCCTGTGCCTCGGGATCACCGAGCCCGACGCCGGCAGCGACGTGAAAGGGATCAAGACGCGCGCCGTCAAAGACGGCGACGAATACGTGATCAACGGCTCGAAGACCTACATAACGAACGGCCACCGCGCGCACGTGATCGTGCTCGTCACGAAGACCGACGCCGACGCCGGCTATGACGGCTTCACGCTGTTCCTCGTGCCGATGGACTCCCCCGGCGTGATCAGGGAGAAGAAGCTCGAGAAGATGGGGATGCACGCCTCCGACACCGCGCTCTTGGCCTTCCAGGATGTGCGCGTGCCCGAGTCCGCGGTGCTCGGCCAGGTCGGCAGGGGCTTCTACCACATCATGTGGGAGCTGCAAGGCGAGCGGCTGATCGGCGCGGCGGGCTGCGTGGCGGGGGCGCAGCGCTGCTTCGACCGCACGCTCGAATACGCCAAAGAGCGCACCGCGTTCGGCCGCTCGATCGGCAACTTCCAGGTGATCCGCCACAAGTTCGCGGAGATGGCGACCAAGATCGAAACCGCGCGGCAGATGGTGTACATGACCGCGTGGCGCCACACCAACGGCGACTACCCCGTGCGCGAGATCTCGATCGCGAAGCTCTACGCCTCGCGAATCGCCTGCGAGGTCGCCGACGAGTGCCTGCAGATCCACGGTGGCGCGGGCTACATGCGCGAGTACGGGATCGAGCGCGCGTGGCGCGACCTGCGCCTCAACCGCATCGGCGCGGGCACCGACGAGGTGATGCTCGAGGTGATCGGGCGGTCGTACGGGTTGTGATGACGTGTGACCGCTGCCGCATGCGGCAGCGGAAGCAGGGTCGCATGCGACCCTGCTCGGAGCGCGCATGCGCGCTCCGTAGGGAGTCGCACATGTGCGACTCCCCCGGATGGTGCATGCACCATCCGGCCCGCCGGCGCATGCGCCGGCGGGAACACCTTTATAGGCCGCGCTTTATAAAATCGCATGCGACGCTCCGGCCGCTTGTGCATGCACCATCCGGAACAGCACCTATCGACCAGCCGATGAGCGCACCCGAGCCCCCCTTCACTGACGAGCACGAGGAGTTGCGCGCGTCGATCCGCCGCTTCGTGGAGAACGAGCTGGCGCCGCACGCGCCGCGGTGGGAGCGTGAGGAATGGTTTCCCGACGAGGTGTTCGGCAAGCTGGCGGCAAACGGCTTCCTCGGGTTGAAGTACCCGCAGGAGCACGGCGGCCAGGGCGGCGACTACCTGCATGATGCCGTGCTGATCGAGGAGCTGGCGCGCACCGGCTCCGGCGGCACCGCGGCGGGGATCGGCGCCCACGTCAACATCGCCACGCCGCCGATCTGGAAGTTCGGGACGGAGGAGCAGAAGCGCCGCTACCTCGCGCCCGCGATCGCCGGCGAGAAGATCGGCGCTTTGGCGATCACCGAGCCGGGCGCCGGCTCGGACGTGGCCGCGCTGCGGACCCGCGCCGAGCGCGTCGACGGCGGCTGGGTGGTGAACGGCGAGAAGACCTACATCACCAATGGCGTGCGCGCGCATTTCATGGTGACCGCGGTGAAGACGAAGGAAACGAACCCACCCACCCGCCACCACGACATCTCGTTCCTGATCGTCGAGCGTGGTGAGGGGGTTACCTCATCGAAGCTGAAGAAGCTCGGCTGGGCCGCCTCCGACACCGCGACGATCGCCTTCGAGGACGTGTTCGTGCCCGCGGAGAACCTGCTCGGCCCCGAGCACGAGGGCTTCAAGCTGATCATGGCCAACTTCCAGTGGGAGCGCCTGGCGATGGCGCTCGGCGCCGCCGCGGCGATGCGCCTGGCGTGGGAGCGCACCGCCCAGTTTGCGCGCGAGCGGATCGTCTTCGACCGGCCGCTCGCCAAGCACCAGGTCACGCGCCACAGGCTCGCCGAGCTGGCCACCAGCGTGTACACCTGCCGCTGCGTCACCTACGACGCGCTGCGCCGCTTCCTCGCCGGCGAGGAGCCTTTGAAGGAGGTCACGATGGCCAAGCTGCTCACGCAGCGCGCCTCCTACGAGCTGATGGACGCCTGCCTGCAAATCCACGGCGGCGCCGGGTATATGCGCGAGGGCTGGGTCGAGCGCGCCGCCCGCGACTCCCGCCTCGGCCCGATCGGCGGCGGCAGCGACGAGATCATGCGCGAGATCCTCGGGCGCGTGCTGGAGCTGTAGCAAAGGTGTCCAAACCTTCGCCCATCGCTCAAACTCGGGCGCAGGGCGGCCGATGCCACGAAGGTGGCACGTGCCCGACTTACAACGCTGCTCACAATCGCGGCCTTCCTGCTCGCCACCGCTACCGCCGCCGCGACCTGCCCGAACGCCAACCTCACGCCCTCCCCCGACAACATCGAACAGGTGCGCACGGCGGTGCTGTGCCTGATCGATCAGGAACGCCAGGCCCACGGTGAGGGGGCGCTTGCCGTCAACGCGAAGCTGATGCGCGCAGCGCAGCGGCACAGCCGCGAAATGGCCGACGAAGACTTCTTCGCGCACGTCTCCCCCGACGGGCTGACGCCGCTGGAGCGGATCCGCGCGAGCGGCTTCATCCCCTCCGCGCAGGACGGCTACGTCGTCGGCGAGAACATCGCGTGGGGCACGCTGTGGCTGGCCACGCCGCGGACGATCGTGGGCGCCTGGATGGAATCGCCCGGCCACCGCGCCAACATCCTCGACGGCGCCTACCGCGAAACCGGGGTGGGCGTCGAACCGCGCGCGCCGGCGTCGCTCGACGAAGGGCAGGCCGGGGCGCTGTACACCCAGGACTTCGGCACGGTCGTGCCACCCGGACACTCCTCGCGTCGCGCCGTCGCCGGCTCGACCCCCTCGGCCCCCGGCCGTGCTCGCCACGCCGCGCGGCACGGGGGTCACCGTCGCTCCCCCGCCCGCGCCGGACGGATAACCTCCACCGCCGGCAACCAAGGCGAACGAAAAAGGAGCAGACGACACCATGGGAGTTCTCGACGGCAAAGCCGCCATCGTCACCGGATCCGCGCGCGGCATCGGCCGCGCCACCGCAGAGCTGCTCGCCGAGCACGGCGCAAGCGTGCTGATCAACGATCTCGACGGCGACATCGCGCAGCAGACCGCCGGTGAGATCGCCGGTGAGACGGCGGTGCACGCCGGCGACCTCACCAAGCCCGGCGCCCCCGACGAGCTCGTGAAGCGCGCGCTCGACGCGTTCGGGCGGATCGACATCGTCGTCAACAACGCCGGCTACACCGTGGACGCGCCGATCCACAAGATGTCCGACGAGCAGTTCCAGGCGATGCTCGACATCCACACGGTGGTGCCGTTCCGCATCGTCCGCGCCGCCGCCCCGCATCTGCGCGAGCCGGCCAAGCAAGAGCGCGAGGAAGGCAAGGAGGTGTTCCGCAAGATCGTCAACGTCTCCTCCACCTCCGGCACGATGGGCAACGCCGGCCAGGCCAACTACTCGGCCGCGAAGGCCGGCGTGGTGGGCTTGACGAAAACGCTCGCGAAGGAGTGGGGCCAGTTCAAAGTCAACGTCAACGCGGTCGCGTTCGGCTTCATCGACACGCGCCTCACGCAGGCGAAGGTCGACGACAACACGATGGAGATCGGCGGCGAGAAGGTGCAGCTCGGGATCCCCGAGCAGATGCGCCAGATGGCCTCGATGCTGATCCCGCTCGGGCGACCGGCGACGCCGCAGGAGGCCGCGGGCGGGATCTTCTTCCTGTGCTCGCCGTGGTCGAACTACGTGCACGGCCAGACGCTGCACATCACCGGCGGGCTGTTCGGCGGGATGACCGGCTGATCGGGCGGATGAGCGGCTGATCGGCGAGATGAAGGGCTGATCGGGCGGATGAGCGGCTGATCGGCGGGACGGCGCCGGCGTCATCAGACGGCGCCGGCGCTGGCGCCGTTCCCCCGGCGCCAGCCACCCACCCACCACCGACTGACGGCGGGCGGTGGACACATTTGCATAGCCCTGTTTGTAGCCGTCGGGGTAAGTAAGTCTTTGTTTTCTAGGCTATGATGCCCGAGGGATGGGCGGGGAGCTGCATGCGATCTTCGGCAGGTGGGGCCCGCGACATCCCCACCTGGCCACCTGGGGCAGCCGCGCTGTCTGTGCCGCATATGGAGCGCTGCTCTCGCGCTGCGAGGTGCACCGCCCCGGCAGTGAGCTCGCCGGCGCACGGCTGGCGGCGCTGCGCGAGACGCTCGCTGCCGGCCGCGAGTCCTACGTGCTCGGCATCACCGCCGCCAGCCACAACGCCGGCGCCGCCCTCGTGCGGGTCTCCGAGCGGGCGGGCGTGGAGCTCATCTGCAACGAAGAGGAGGAGCGCTACACCGCGATCAAGCACTACGCCGAGTACCCCGAGCAGTCGGTCGAGGCGATCGGCCGGCGCCTGCGGGCGCTCGGCGTCGAGCCCACGGAGCTGGCGGCTTGCGTGGGCAGCTTCGACTACCCGGCGGTAGTCGGCGAGCTTGTCGCGCGACTGGTGCTCGAGGAGGCACCCATGAGTCTCGTGCAGGGAGCGCGCTCGGGGGTGCCCGACAACATCATCCCCACCGACAGGAGCACGCTCCTGAAGGCCTCCGCGCGTCTCGGGCGCCAGCTCGGGCTCGACCGGCGCATGCCCATCATCGGGATGCGCCACCACGACAACCACGCTTACTTCAGCTATGCAGTGTCGCCCTTCGCCGCCGACGGCGCCCCGGCGATGGTGCTGGTGGTGGATGGAGCGGGCGACGACGCTTCGACCTCACTTTACAACTGGGAGCCCGGTCGCCTCACGCTGCTGGGCAAGCAGGGCTCGCTCTGCGATTCGCTCGGGACGATGTACGGCTTTCTCAGCTCCACCCAAGGCGGCTGGCCGCTATTGAGCTCCGAGGGACGCTACATGGGCGCCGCCGCGTGGGGAGACGGCAACCGGCTCACCAACCGCTACTACCGGCGGCTGAAGCACATCCTCTACCTCGGCCCGGACGGCGAGATACGAATCAACCGGGCGTTCGCCAACTGGACACGGGGCGGTTGGGGTAAGCCCTACACCGACGAGCTGATCGAGATCCTCGGCCAGCCGGTGCCGCTCGAGCAGATGTGGAATCCCGACGCGGTGCTAGATGTCGAGGATATCCGCCACGCCGAGGTCACCCGTGAGCGCGTCGACAAGGCGGCCGCCGTGCAGATGGTGTTCGAGGACGCGCTCGCGCACCTGGTGGAGCACCTGATTCGCAGCACCGGCGGTCACCGTCTCATCCTCACCGGCGGCGCGGCGCTCAACTGCGTCGCCAACATGCGCCTGCTGGAGTGCTTCGACGAGCGCTGGTATGGGCACCACCTCGGGCTCGCGGACACGCGGCTGCACCTCTGGGTGCCGCCGACGCCCAACGACGCCGGCGGCCCGATCGGCGCCGCCTACACCTTCGCAATGCTCGCCGGCGCCCAGCCCGGCCCGCCGCTGCGACACGCCTTCCGCTGCGGATTCGCGCCCACCACCGCGGAGATCAGGGCGAGCATCGATGTCGAGCCCACCGCCGAGGCGATGCCGCTCGGCGACTGCTCCCAGCCCGAGGTGAGAGCGCGAGTCGCCGATCTGCTCGCCCACATGGTGGCCGGCGACCGCGTGATCGGTCTCTATCAGGGCGTCGCCGAGACCGGTCCCCGCGCGCTCGGTCATCGCAGCATCCTCGCCAATCCCTGCAATGCCGACGCCCGGCGCATGCTCAACGAACGCGTCAAGCACCGCGAGCTGATCAGGCCGCTCGCGCCGATGCTCACGCGCGCCGCCGCCGAACGCCTCTTCCACCTCGCGGAGGGCGCATCCGACGACGACTACGACGCCTACAACTACATGGTGCTGACCGCGCAAGCCCGGCCCGAGGCCTACGAGACGATCCCCGCGGTGATCCACCACGACGGCACTGGGCGCTTGCAGATCGTGCGGCCCGACATCGACCCCTTCTGCCACGAGTTTCTGCTCGCGATGGGCCGACGAGTGGGCGTCGAGGTCTCCGTGAACACCTCCCTGAACGTCGGCGCGCCGATCGCCCAAACGCCCACCCAGGCGATCGCGACGCTCCAACGGGCGCGCGGCATGGACGGCCTGCTGATGATCGGCGAGGATGGCGAGGCGACGCTGGTGTGGCTCGCGGATCGCCCCCAGGCACGTGAGCGCCTGCGCGAGTCTCTTCACGCGTGGTCGCTGCAAACCGGCGTGGCGCTCACTTTCGCCGAAGCCGCGCCGAGCGGCGCTCGGTAGTCAGCTTTCCGCAGGCGGCAGGCGTTTGTTGTTGCCTGGTTTTTTCACTTGCGCAGCTCACCGCCCCGAGTGCCGAGATAGCTTCCTTGGGGGATGAGCGGCGGCTCGCAGGCTATCTTCGGCAGGTGGGGTCCCAGGCGCCCGCGCCTGGCCGACTGGGGTGGCCGTGTCGTGCGTCCAGCGCTCGAGCGGCTGTTCTCGCGCAGCGGCCTGCACAGCTTTGAAAGCAGGCCCGCGCGCTCGCAGCTCGCCACACTCGAAAGCGCCGTGCGCTCAGGCCGAGAGTCCTATGTGCTCGGCATCAGCACCGGGACGCACAACTCGGGGGCTGCGCTTGTACGCATCTGCGCCAGCGGCGCGGTGGAACTCGTGTGCAACGAAGAGGAGGAGCGCTACACCGCAGTCAAGCATTGCATGGACTACCCCAGCCACTCGATCGAGGCAATCAGGCGGCGCCTTGCGGAGCTCGGCGTCGAGCCGGGGGAGCTGGCCGCGTGCGTCAGCAGCTGGGACTACGCTCCCGCGTTCGTCACGTTTTTTGTGCGCCCGCTGCTCGAGGAGGCGCCTGCGAGCCTGGCAATCGCGCGCCACGAGCTCCAGAGCGATGTCGTCAGCCAGGATATCGCCGCCCTCCGCAACGCCCCGCGACGGCTCGCCGAGCAGCTTGGCCTCAACGGGCGCATGCCAACCATCGGGATGCGCCACCACGACTGCCACGCCTACTTCAGCTATGCGGTCTCACCTTTCGCGCGCGAGCGGGAGCCCACGATGGCGCTCGTCGCCGACGGCACCGGTGACGACGCCTCCACTTCGCTATACGCCTGCCAGCCCGACCGGCTCACGCTGCTGAGCGCACAGGGCACCAGCATCCTCGACTCGCTCGGCGCGATGTACGGCTACCTGAGCTCCACCCAGGGCGGGTGGCCGCTGCTCAGCTCCGAGGGCCGCTACATGGGCGCCGCCGCGTGGGGCAATGGCGATCGGCTCACCAATCGCTACTACCGGCGCCTGAAGCACCTCCTCCACTTCGGCGCCGGCGGCGAGGTTCACCTCAATCGCGCGCTGGTCAACTGGACTCGCGCCAGTTGGGTCGAGCCCTACAGCGAGGAGCTCCTCGACATTCTCGGCGAGCCGATCCCACTTGCGGAGATGTGGCATCCCGACGCCGTCCTGAACGTCGAGGACGTCCGCCATCCCGAGATCACGCAGGCGCGCGTCGACAAGGCCGCCGCCGTGCAGATGGTCTTCGAGGACGCGCTCGTGCACATCGTGGAGCACCTGATCCGCACAACCGGCAGCCACCGGCTGGTGCTGAGCGGAGGCACCGCATTGAACTGCGTCGCCAACATGCGCCTGCTCGAAAGCTTCGACGAGCACTGGTACGCGCGCGAGATGGGGCGCCCCAACACACGCCTGCACCTCTGGGTGCCGCCCACTCCAGGCGACGCCGGCGCGCCGCTCGGCGCCGCCTACGCGTTCGCGATGCGGGCGGGGGCCATGCCGGGAGCCCCTTTGCGCCACGCCTTCCACTGTGGCCACAGCCCCACTGTCGGGGAGATCCGAGCCGCCATACGCGCCGCGCCGGCCGCCCGCGCCTTGGCGCTGGGCGACTGCTCTGACCCGCAGACTCTCGCGCGAGTCGCCGACCTGCTCGCGTACGCGGTCGCCGGCGGCCGCGTGGTGGGGCTCTATCAGGGCCCCTCCGAGACCGGTCCGCGCGCGCTCGGGCACCGCAGCATCCTCGCCAACCCCTGCGACCCGGCGATCAGGCGGGTGCTCAACGAACGCGTCAAGCACCGCGAACTGATCAGACCCCTGGCGCCGATGCTCACACGCGCCGCCGCCGAGCGCTTCTTCCACCTGCACGCGGGCGCGAGCGACGACGACTACAACGCCTACAACTACATGGTGCTCACGGCGCGTGCGCGGCCGGGGACCCGCGAGGCGATCCCGGCTGTGATCCACCGCGACGGCACGGGCCGACTGCAGATCGTGCGTCCCGACGTCGATCCCCTCTGCCACGCCTTCCTGCTGGCGATGGGTCGCCGCGTCGGCGTGGAGGCCTCGGTGAACACCTCGCTGAACGTCGGCGCGCCGATCGCGCACACGCCCACCCAGGCGCTCGCCACGCTGGAGCGCGCGCGCGGCATGGACGGGCTGCTGATGATCGGCGCAGAGGGAGAGGCGATGCTCGTGTGGCTGGACGACCGCGCAGCCGCCCGCGAGCGGCTGCTGGAGTCGGTGCGCGAGTGGGCGCGGGAGAGCGGGGAGGCGCCGCCCACCCTGCTCGATTCGCTCCCGCGCCCGGTGCCCGCGTCCGCGGGGTGATCGATCACTCTTCGGCGCGCGGATACCCGCCCGGCTGCATTGCCGGCAGGTCGGGCTCCGATGGAGACACGGTCTCCACGTGGGATTTGCACAGATCGAAGTACAGCACCGCCGCCGCCAGCGCGGAGATCGGCGCGGTGAGGATGCCGACGATCACACGTACGACGAGGCCCACCGCCGTGCCCGCCGCGTCGCCCGCCACCTCGATGCCGGAGCCCACCACGCCGACGAGGATCACGAGCAGCAGGATCACCGCGAACACGTTCCAGCCGTTGCCGCGCACCAGCTCACGGCTGCGCCCCAGCGCGCGCAAGCCAGCGGGGCGCTCGAGCACCACCACCGGGGCCGCTACCGACCACAGCGTCGCAAGGATCAACCCGGGGACCACAATCAGGATGAAGCCGACCAGGATGCCGACGCCGGCGACGATCGCGACCATGATCAGTTTGCCGAGCACCGGGGCCACCGCGCGCAGCAGCTGCCCTGCGCTCGCGTCGCGCCGCCCGTCCTGCACGTCGGCGACGAGCTCCACAACCATCCCGGTGAACAGCGTGGTGGCAACAAGGCTGACGATCGCCGCCACGAGCGCCAGCCCGGGCGAGGCGGCGATCAAAAGCACGCTGAACACGGCGCTGGTCGCGAACACGACGGCCGCCGCCGGCATCAGCACCGGCGCCTGATCGACGTAGATGTTGAACACGCGGCGGATGATCGCGCCGACGTCAATCGCTTGGGTCATGCCCGCCACCCTCCTCGTGCTCTCGCGGCCAGTATGAGGCGCCGGCCGAGCGCGCTCACCCGACCTGGCTAACAGTACGGGACGCCCCCGACGCCTTCGCGGCGCGCCGTTGCGCACGCACGCGCCGGCGCACCCCGGCGCGCCCATGCTCCTCGAGACCCGCGTACAGGCTCTTGATCTCGCCGTGCACGGCGTCGGCGACCGCCTGCTGTTGGGTGCGGCTGGGTGCCGCCACCGGCTCCCAGCGCAGCGCCGGCCCGTACTGCACGGTGATCTTCGGAAACCGCAGGCGCTTCCAGTTGCGCACGCGCGAGGAGCCGTGAATCGCGATCGGCACCACCGGCGCGCCGCTTTCGAGCGCCAGCCGGCCGATCCCGGGCTTGGCCTGCTCGGCGAGCGCGCTGCTGCGCGAGCGGCCGCCTTCGCAGTACATCGTGATCGCGCCGCCGCGCGCGAGGATCGCGTTGGCGGTGAGGAACACCTCTTCGTCGCGGGCCCCGCGCCGCACGGGGAAGACGCCGCCATGGGTGTACACGAACTGCATCGGCGGCTTGAACAGTTGCGACTTCGCCATGAAGCGCACCTTGCGGCGGATATAGCAGCCCATCAGGAAGTGATCCATGAACGAGAAGTGGTTGGGCGCAAGAATCACTGCGCCATTGCCGGGCACATTGTCGGTGGCGATCGCGCGGGTGCGCAACAGCGTGTAGGCGTACAGCGAGGTGATCAGCCGCGTCGCCTCGTAGCACCAGTCCGGTTCGCGTGTGCGCGCGCGCTCGTGAAAGCGGTCGAAGTGCTCCTTCGGCCGCGGGTCGGCATACACCTGCTCGCGCATCGGCGCCAGCTCGCTCATCTCTGCTTGCTCTCCCTGCCTAATCGTCCCGTGGTGGCTCTGCGCAAAACACTACAGCGCGCCGGGGGCGGGGTCACGCGCGGGGCGGGGTCACGCGCGGGGCAGGGTCACGCGCGGGGCAGGGTCACGCGCGGGGCAGGATCACGCGCGGGGCAGGATCACGCGCGGGGCAGGCGCTGTGTCGGCGGCCGTTGATAATCGGCGGTGCCGCGGGCGCGGTCGAGTGCCGCATGCCAGCCGGCGAGCAGGTGGGCGCGCTCGCCTTCTGCCATCCGTGGCTCGTAGTGTGTCCGCGCGCTTGCGGCGCCAGGCGGCTCGCCGGCACGCCACACCCCCGCGCCGACGCCTGCGAGGGAGGCCGCCCCGAGCGCGGTGGTCTCGCTCAACCGCGGCACGATCACCGGCACGCCGAGCACGTCGGCCTGGAACTGCATCAGCCAGCGGTTGGCGGTGGCGCCGCCGTCGGCGCGCAGCTCGCGCAGCCGCCGTCCCGCGCCGGCTTCCATCGCGCGCACCGCATCCACCGTCTGGTAGGCGATCGCCTCGAGCGCCGCCCGCGCCAGGTGTGCGCGCGTGGAGCCGCGCGTGAGACCGACGATCGTGCCGCGCGCGTGGGGGTCCCAGTGGGGCGAGCCGAGCCCCGTGAGCGCCGGCACGAAGTACACCTGCTCGTTGGCGTGTAGCGACGCCGCGAGCGATTCGGTCTCGGCCGCGTGCGCGATGATGCCGAGACCGTCGCGCAGCCACTGCACGGCGGCGCCGGTGACGAAGATCGAGGCCTCCAGCGCATAGGTGAGCGACAGGGCGGCGCCAGCGCCGGGGGCGAGCGCCGTGATGGCGGGAGTCGCGCTGGCGGGAGTCGTGCCGGCGGGAGTCGTGCCCGCGGCAGTCGCGCTGGCGGGAGTCGTGCCGGTGGCAGTCGTGCCGGCGGGAGTCGCGCTGGCGGGCGATCCCGTACCCCACGCGACCGTGCTCAGCAGCCCCTCCGCGGGCGCCGGCGCGGTGGAGCCCGCGTTCAGCAGCACGAACGAGCCGGTGCCGTACGTGTTCTTGCCCATCCCCGGCACCGTGCACGCCTGGCCGAACAGCGCCGCCTGCTGATCGCCCGCGATCCCCGCGAGCGGCGCGGCGTGGCCGTGCAATGCTGCGGGCCGCGTGCGCGCGAGCACGCCGGCGCTCGCACGCACCTCGGGCAACGCCCGCTCCGGCACGCCGAACAGCTCCAGCAGCTCTGGGTCCCAGCGCCCCCGGACGATGTCGTAGAGCATCGTGCGCGCCGCGTTCGAGGGGTCGGTGAGGTGCTCGCCGGTGAGCTTGAACGCGAGCCACGAATCGACCGTGCCGAACAGCGCCCGCCCGGCGCGCGCGCGTTCGCGCAGCCCCTCCACGTGCTCCAGCAGCCACTCGATCTTCGTCGCCGAGAAGTACGGGTCGAGCACGAGCCCCGTGCGCGCGCGGACCAGCGGCTCGTGCCCCGCCGCGCGCAGCTCCTCACAGCGCGCGGCGGTGCGCCGGTCCTGCCACACGATCGCGCGGTGCAGCGGCTCGCCCGCGTCGGGGTCCCACACGCACACCGTCTCGCGCTGGTTGGCGATCCCCACCGCCGCGAGCTCACCGGCGCGCACGCCGGCGTCCGCCAGCGCCTCGCCCGCGACCGCGTGCGTCACCTCCCAGATCTCCGCCGCGTCGTGCTCCACCCAGCCGGGCTGTGGGAAGTGTTGGCGAAACTCGCGCTGGGCGCGCCCCACCGGCACCCCGCGTGCGTCGAAGACGATGCATGTGCTGCCCGTGGTGCCCTGGTCGATCGCGAGGATCATGCCGGGGTGAGCGTAGCGGCGCCCAGCCGAGCGCCGGCGAAAAGGCGCTCCAGGATTGACAATCGCTCACTCCAGCGGCTATGATTGGGCTCGCGCAATGGACGCGCTCGCACCATCATCGAGCTCCGCAATGGAGCGGGCGCTGGCGTTGCTGGAGCCCGATCGCAGCCCGGCGCAGCCGGATCTCGCGAACGGCTATCTCGATCTGCTCGACGACGCGAAGGCAATCCAGTCGCGGGTCAGCCGCCGCACGATGGGCAGCCGCCTCATGCCGCCGATCTACGAGCGCTTCGAGCGGCCGCTGGTCGCCCGCATCGCGATGGGCAGGCACAACCCCGGCGCCGCCGGCGAGCACCGCCGGGCGCTCGAGATGCTCGCGCTCTCGGCGGGCGACCGGGTGCTCGACCTCGCCTGCGGGCCCGGCAACTTCACGCGCGACTTCGCGGCGGCCATCGGCGGGGAGGGACTG